>JBATDL010000733.1:0-4175 GCA_049663445.1 Candidatus Competibacter sp. | reverse complement strand
GCGGCCATGGTCGAGGTCGGCGTGATACCGTAGTTGTGGCCAGGCCGGATAAGGGTGCCCTCCGGCAGCCGTTCGCCCAACCGGCGCAGGGTGTTGTACATCTGTTCGGGATCGCCGCCGCGCAGGTCGCAACGCCCACAACCGAACACGAACAGAGTGTCTCCGGTCAGCACCTCATCGCCCAAGCGATAGCAGGCCGAACCGGGCGTGTGGCCAGGCGTGTGCAGCACTTCGATCTCGGTCTCGCCCAAGCGAATGCGGTTGCCGCCCTCGTGCAGGGTCGGCAAGTCAAGGTAGCGATCCCAGAACACGGCTTCGGTTTTGAGCAGGTGCAACTGGGCGTCGCTGGCGTTCAACAGCGCCTCCACCCCGTTGATGTGGTCGAAATGGCTGTGGGTTAATAAGATATCGGTGATTCGCAACCCGCGCCGTGCGGCCAGGTCGAGGATGGCCGGTACGTCCCAGGCTGGGTCCACCACCGCAGCCCGGTCGCTGGCGTGATCGTGAATCACATAAATGAAGTTGCCCATGCGCCCGAGTTCCAGAGCATGGATGGTATGAGGGGCGGTATGGTCGGTCATCGCGCGTTCTCCCGGTGCGAAAAGCTGCCGCCCGCGATCGCGCCATCCGAATGCGGCGGCTGGAGCCTTGGAACATTGACGGTGGTTGTGACTCTGAAAAATGCCGAGTACCTGCTCGACGCGTCCGAGCTGCAGCCGGACGCCTTTAGCCGGAGGGATTGTACATGCGCTTCAGTCTAGACATCGATACCAGCCTGAACTTTGTCAGGGGCTATGGCCCGGGCTGGATCAGGATCAACGACCAGGAAATTCGCCGCAGCGTGATCGTCACCCCGGAACAGTTGGTCACCGACTGGCCACCGCAAACCTTCGCCGACCTGGAGGAGGGATATTTCGAGGCGATCGCCCGACTGGAACCTGAAATCGTAGTACTGGGAACCGGTGACCTTCAGCGGTTTCCGCACCCGCGCCTGACGCAGTCGCTGCTGGCGCGCGGCGTGGGCGTGGAGGTCATGGCTACGGCTGCCGCGTGCCGGACTTACAACATCATCATGCTGGAAGGCCGCCGGGTTGCGGCTGCGTTGCTGCTGATGGCCGACTAGCGCGGTGGGGTGAAACCGGCGAGGAGATCCCCGGATTCCCCTCACCGAAACCAGGGGCCTGCTACAGAAAATCCTGGGAAAATCCTTCGCTTTCCAAAATCTTGCGCAACCGGCGCAGCGCATCGATCTGAATTTGCCGCACCCGCTCGCGAGTTACGCCGATTTCGTTGCCGACCTGCTCCAAGGTGGCTTTTTCCTGGCCGCCCAGGCCGAAGCGCCGCTTGACCACGACCCGTTGCTTGTCGTTCAACTGGTCCAGCCACAAATCCAGCTTTTCGTTGAGATCAGCATCCTGCAGCAGCTGCGATGGGTCGGGATTATTCTCGTCGGGGATGGCATCCAGCAGCGAACGGTCTTCGTCCTTGCCGATCGGGGTATCCACCGAGGCCACCCGTTCGTTGAGCTGCAACATCCGCTTCACGTCGGCGACCGATTTGCCCATGACCTGGGCGATTTCCTCGGCGCTGGGTTCATGGTCCAGCGATTGCGCCAGTTGCCGGGTCACTCGTAAATAACCGTTGATTTCCTTGATGATGTGGATCGGCAACCGGATGGTGCGGGTCTGGTTCATCAGCGCCCGCTCGATGGTCTGGCGGATCCACCAGGTTGCATAGGTCGAAAAGCGGAAGCCGCGCTCGGGATCGAATTTCTCAACGGCGTGAATCAGCCCCAGGTTGCCTTCCTCGATCAGGTCGAGCAGGCTGAGGCCGCGGTTCATGTAGCGGCGGGCGATTTTCACCACCAGACGCAGGTTGCTTTCGACCATGCGGTTGCGGGCGGCGGCATCGCCTTGCAACACCCGACGGGCGTAGTACACTTCTTCCTGGGCGGTCAGCAGTGGGGAAAAACCGATTTCGCTCAGGTACATCCGGGTGGCGTCCAGTTCCTCCTGGGTAAACTCGCGAGCGGTTGCTGCGGGAGCCTGCCAAGGCGATTCCACGGCGTCCAGCTCCTCGTCCTCCACAACGCCCTCTTCCTCGGCGTCCTCCAGTTTATCTTCATCCAGCAGGGGGGGGGCTATGTGCAATTCATCGTCGCACACCACCGGCTCCAGACAGGCATTCATCCGTCGGGACATCGATACCTCCTCGACATATTTCGCTTGGTGGGTTGTCTTGATAGCGCTAGGGCAAGAGCCAGTTGCGCCTTATTATATTTTTGTGAACTGATTTTTGTGGGTTGGCATCGGCTCGTCGGCGTGCCTTGGCGCCGCCGCGTGCTCCCGCCCGCGCTCGGGAAGTCGGAATTGATCCATCCTTGCTCCAAACTCCAAACGCTAGGCGATGATAAGCTTTTCATGGCGGGTGAGTCTACTGGTATTGTGTCTACTATTAGAGACGTGAAGTCGGAACTTCTTGTATTTCCACAAATCATTAATCCTGCAACCACTGCGTCAGGGTGGCCAGCGCGCCATGACGGGTTAGATCGACCTGCAAGGGAGTGATGGCGACATAGCCGGCGCGCACGGCGTGGAAATCGGTGCCTGGACCTGCGTCCTGTTCGGGGCCAGCCGGTCCCACCCAATAGATCGGCCGACCGCGCGGATCGGTGCTTTTGACGACCGGTTCCGATTTATGGCGGTGGCCGAGCCGGACGACTCGGAATCCGGCCAGTTGCTCCCACGGCAGGTCGGGGACGTTGACATTGAGAATGGAATCGGGGGGCAGTGGTCGCTCCCGCAAGCGACGCACCAGCCAGACCGCCACCCGCGCGGCGGTGTCGAAATGCTGGGGGCAGGGCGAGGCCTGCGAGACCGCAACCGCCGGCAGGCCGAGAAAGCGGCCTTCCATCGCCGCAGCCACCGTGCCGGAGTAGATCACGTCGTCACCCATGTTCGGTCCATTGTTGATCCCCGAGACCACCATGTCCGGCTCGCGCTCCAACAGGCCGGTGATGGCAAGGTGAACACAGTCGGTCGGCGTACCCTCGACGCTGTGAAAGCCGTTGTCGTGGCGAGTGACGTACAGCGGGTTCTTGAGGCTAAGTGAGTTGCTGGCCCCGCTGCGGTCGCGGTCGGGAGCGACCACGGTGATCTCCGCCAGTTCACTGAGGGCGGCTGCCAAGCAGAGCAGGCCCGGCGCCTGATAGCCATCGTCATTGCTGACCAATATATGCATGGAGGGTTCTATTCTCGTGGGCCGGGTGGATGCGTATCGTACCCGGCGATGCTGACGTTAAAATGACAAGCAGCCTGCCATCCCGGCCGGACGCCCTAACGACATCCAGCGAGGCGCCCATGACCAAACTGTTCGCGCTCGATCCGCTGGATCGGGAATTGTTCCGGCAGAGCGTCGGTCCGGTCAAGTCGCTGCGCTGCGATCGGATCGACCCCTTGCCGTCTCGTCCCGCTCCGATTCCCCGTTTCACCCAGGCCGACGAACAGCGGGTGCTGGACGATATGATCTCGGATTATTTCGAGCCGGCGGAATTGGATACTGGCGAGGAATTGTACTACCGCGCCGAAGGCGTACAGCAGGCGGTGCTACGTAAATTGCGACGCGGGCAATTCCGGGTCGGGGCGGCGCTGGACCTGCACGGAATGACGGTCGCCGTGGCCAGGGTGGCGCTGGTCGAATTTCTGCACGCCGCCCGGCGGGAAAGCCTGAGCGGCGTGCGGATCGTCCACGGCAAGGGTAACGGCTCCCGCCATCGCGGGCCGGTGCTGAAACAGAAGCTTAACCACTGGCTGCGCCAGCGCGACGAGGTGTTGGCGTTCTGCTCGGCGCGGCCGGTGGACGGCGGGACCGGGGCGGTTTACGTGCTGCTGCGGCGACGGATCTAGCGGGATTCAAGCTCAACCGCACTGGTTCCGGCACAGATACTCTCGCGAAAACGGCAGCCAGTCGCTAAAGAAGCGAACGGCCTCGGGGTCCTGCCGCATGTTGCTGATGACATGCTCCCCCAGCGCGCCGCCGCCGATGGCGTAGTAGCCGAAAGCACCACCACCGATGGCGATCCCGCCGATGGCGCCGCCGCCGATGGCGATTCCACCGATCGCCAAACCGCCCAAGGCCAGCGCACCGGTGCAGAGCCCACCGACGCCAAACAGCAG
>JBATDL010000732.1:0-5306 GCA_049663445.1 Candidatus Competibacter sp. | reverse complement strand
CGACGGCCTGGCGGGCGAACGGACGCTGGTACTGCTAAACAACCTGACGCCCACTCCCGATACGCCCACACTCGACCAACCGGCTCATCAGGATCGGTGAGATGTCCTATATCCTCGATGCGCTACGCAAGGCGGAACAGGAACGCCATCTCGGTCAGCCGCCGACCCTGACCGCCGCGCTACCCTCGGCGGAACCCGCACGGAACCGGTTTTGGTACGGCCTGGCGGCTCTGGGACTCGGGCTCAATGCCGTGTTGCTGGCTTTTTTCCTCGGACGGTCCCAGTTGGCGCCCCAACCTCCGCCCGCCACCATCCCGTCGGTGGCCGTCCCATCCGCCCCGCTCGCACCCCGTTCCCTTCCGGTCGTGTCAGAAGCATCGGAGAGAAATGGGCCGCCGGTCGCGCCCCGCAAGGAACCGGCCCGGCCAACCGCGACACCCAGCTCCGTGACCCTCGTGCCCGCGCCGGAACTGGAAACGCTGTCCGCCGACGGCCAGCGCGGCATTCCCGCCCTTAATCTCGATATTCACATCTACAGCGCCGATCCCGATAAACGCTTTGTGGTCATCAATGGTCGACGCTATCGGGAAGGCGAACGACTGAGCGAGGGGCCGGTGTTGGAAAGCGTGGCCCGTGACGGCGCGATCCTGCGTCAGAACGGCCGGCGCTTCCGGCTGTCGGTACGACGCTGATGCGTTGTTCATCCCTATATCGATGCGCTCGACCGGTGGTGTGTCGCTTTGCGCTGCGGCCAGCGCTACTCCCACGCCGCTGGTCGTTGGGCGGGCCACTCAGCGCTTGTGGTTTTCCTGAACCTGCAAATGACTTTCGGCGGTGCGCGGCGGCGGCCTCCTGCTTTCCAGCTTGATCCGCAGCCGCAGATTGTTGGCGGAATCGGCGTGGCGGATAGCGGCTTCGTAGCTGATCCGGCCAGATTCGTACAGATTGAACAATGCGTCGTCGAAAGTGACAATGCCTTGCTCACCGGAGCGGGCCATCAGGCTCTTGATCTCCTTGACCCGGCCCTGAAAGATCAGCTCGGCCATCAATGGCGTATTGAGCAGGATCTCCACCGCCGGAACCAGTCCCGGTCGATCCTCGCTCGGCAGCAGGCGCTGCGAAATGAAAGCCTTTACATTGAAGGACAGGTCCATCAATACCTGCGCCCGTTTCTCTTCGGAGAAAAAATTAATGATACGATCAAAGGCCTGATCGGTATTGTTGGCATGCAGCGTAGTCAGGCACAGATGGCCGGTTTCGGCGAAATTGATCGCGGCTTGCATGGTTTCCCGATCCCGCACCTCGCCGATCAAAATCACGTTGGGCGACTGGCGCAACGTGTTTTTCAGGGCCAGTTCATAGGACTCGGTATCCGTACCGACTTCGCGCTGGTCCACCAGACACTGCTTGTGTTGATGGAAAAACTCGATGGGATCCTCGATGGTGATAATGTGCTCCTGGCACTGACTGTTGCGATAATCCACCATGGCTGCCATGGACGTGGTCTTGCCGCAACCGGTGCCACCGAGGAAAATCACCAGCCCGCGCTGGGTCATGGCGATATCCTGAAGAATCGGCGGCAGATGGAGTTCCTCAATGGTCGGGATCTTCTGCTGGATCAAGCGCAGTACCATACCGGCGCTGCCACGCTGGGTGAAGGCGCTAACGCGGAAACGCGCGACATCGGGGAAATTCAAGGAAAAATTGATTTCGTGATGCTGCTCGAATTCCCGTGCCTGCCGGTCGTTCATGATCGAGCGCACCAGCAACATGGTCTGCTGCGGCTTCAGTTTTTGGCCGCCGAGTCGTTGTACCAACTGGTTGACCTTGAGCGCCGGTGGGCTGCCGGCGGTGACAAAAATATCCGACCCCCCCCACTCCAGTAGTTTAAGCGCCAATTCGTAAAGGTACTGAGTCGCCTTCTCATGATCGTCCACCATCCGCTCCGAACCTTGTCCCATCTTCCGTCCCTCCCCGCTGAGTCAAGCGCATCACGGCAAGCCGTATCCGGCGGCGATGTCCGCTTCGGCCGCCCGATCCAAAGGAACGTCCGCCCACGCCACCCCGCTCTTCGAGTATCGCCAACTATTTCATGCCACGCAAACCGCGCGGAAGTCCGGCTTGACTGTCCCGGCAGCGCCAGCCTTCCTCGGCGGTGCGCAGCCGCATTCCATTCATTTCAGGAGATCATCGCCGCCATGACCCGCCCCCGCCGTCTGTTTCCATTCGCGCTGCTTGCGCTATCCCTGTGCTGGGTGGTCGCCGCACCGGCCCGCCCCGCCGTCGAGTCCCCTCTGCCGGATTTTCGCAAGCTGGTCAAACAGAACGAACCGACCGTCGTCAACATCAGTACCACCCAAATGCCCCGCCGCAAGAGCGCCACCCGCATCCCCAGCCTGCCGGATCAACCGGGTGGCGGCGATAACCCCTATCTGGAATTTTTCAAGCGCTTCTTTCAGGACCGCCCGGAACTGCCCAGCGAGCACCAGGCCAACTCGCTGGGCTCGGGATTCATCCTCTCGCCGGATGGCTACATCCTGACCAACGCTCACGTCGCCCAGGACGCCGACAAGATCATCGTCCGGCTCAGCGACCAGCGAGAGCGACCGGCCAAGCTGATCGGCGTGGATGAGATGACCGACGTTGCCCTGCTGAAGATCGAGGACGAAAACCTGCAAGCCGTCAAGATCGGCGATTCCGACGCGCTGGAAGTCGGTGAATGGGTGCTGGCCATCGGCTCGCCCTTCGGCCTGGAACGCACCGCCACTCAGGGCATCGTCAGCGCGGTCGGCCGCAATCTGCCCAGCGGCACCTACGTGCCGTTCATCCAAAGCGACGTCGCGGTTAACCCCGGCAGTTCCGGCGGCCCGCTGTTCAACCTGCGCGGCGAGGTGGTCGGGATCAACTCGCAGATCTACAGCAGCACCGGCGGTTACATGGGCCTGTCGTTCGCCATCCCCATCAAGCTGGCGATGCAGGTGGTCGAACAGATCAAGTCCACCGGCGAGGTCACCCGCGGCTGGCTGGGCGTACTGTTGCAAGCGGTCAACAACGATCTGGCCGACGCGTTCAAGCTGGACCGGCCGCGCGGTGCGCTGGTCGCACAGATCCTGCCGGACAGCCCGGCCGCCAGCGCCGGCTTCAAGCAGGGCGATGTCATCCTGCGCTATGGCGGCGAACCGGTGGAGGATTCCTCGCAACTGCCGCGGATGATCGGAGTGACTCCGGTCGGCAAGACCGTGGCCATGTCGATCCTGCGCAACGGCGAACCGCTGGAAATCAAGGCTACCATCGCCCGACTGGAAGCGACCGAGGAAACGGTCTCCACCATGGACGAACACAGCGATCCGCTGCTGCAAATCACCGTCGCCGATCTGAGCAACGAACAGCGTCGCAGCTTGGGCGCGGAAGAGCGCGGTGTGCTGGTCGCCGCGCTCGACGAGGGTCCGGCCGCGAACGCTGGCTTGTATCCGGACGACATTATCCTGGAAGTCAATTACACGCCGATAAAAAGCGCCAACCAGTTCGTGGATCTGGTCAAGGAACTGCCCAAAGGCAAGGCGGTGTCGGTACTCGTGCGGCGGGACAATGAATCGCTGTACCTGGCCATACGCATGCCCGAGCAGGGCTGATCCTCGAAAGGACGCCGATGAACCCGAACAACTGTCTGGACTTCGAACGGCCCATCGCCGAACTGGAGGCGATGCTCAAGGAGCTGCGCCATCTCAGCGCCGAGCAGGATCTGAACATCCACGACGAGATCGCCCGGCTGGAGGCCAAAAGCAAGGCGCTTACCGACTCCATCTTCGCCAGCCTGACGTCGTGGCAGATCTCGCAAATCGCCCGCCATCCGCTGCGGCCCTACACCCTGGACTATGTGGAACGACTGTTCACCGACTTTCAGGAGCTGCACGGCGATCGCGCCTTCGCCGACGACCATGCCATCGTCGGCGGGCTGGCGCGGCTGGACGGCCGCCCGATACTGGTGATCGGCCATCAAAAGGGCCGCGACACCAAGGAGAAAATTTACCGCAACTTCGGCATGCCGCGCCCGGAAGGCTATCGCAAGGCGCTGCGGCTGATGAAACTGGCCGAGCGCTTCCGGTTGCCGGTGCTGACCTTCATCGACACGCCAGGCGCCTATCCCGGCATCGGCGCCGAGGAGCGCGGGCAGAGCGAGGCTATCGCCCGCAACCTGTTCGAGATGAGCCGGCTGCGAACGCCGGTCGTCTGCGTGGTGATCGGCGAGGGCGGCTCCGGCGGGGCGCTGGCGGTCGGCGTTGGCGACCGGGTATTGATGCTGCAATACAGCACCTACTCGGTGATCTCACCGGAAGGCTGCGCGGCGATCCTGTGGAAAAGTGCCGACAAGGCTCCCGATGCCGCCGAGGCCATGGGCCTGACCGCCGACAAGCTGCTCAAGCTCGACCTGATCGACGCCATCATTCCCGAACCCCCCGGCGGCGCTCACCGCGACGTAGCGCAGATGGCGGAACATGTGCGCGCCGCGCTGCGGGCGAATCTGTTGCAGTTAAACGCCTTGTCCGAGGACGAGTTGCTGGAACAGCGCCACCAGCGCCTGATGGCTTACGGGGTGTTCAAGGAAGCCGTGCCGGCCACCTCGCTGCAATCGACCTGGCAAAGCAGCGTGGCCGCCCTACTGGGGAAGGACAAAGCAGGGGAAGGATAATCCCGGATCGCCACCCACGCACCACTCCCACCGAACGCCTACCGGCAGTTCCGCCCGATGAACGGCGCCTGTCCCGGCTTTGCCAGCCTGCTGGATGGTTTTGCCGCCCTGCTCGACGCCCACCCCTGCATCCGCCATTTGATCGTCGGCTACAGCGGCGGGATGGATTCCCACGCACTGCTGCACCTGCTGGCGGCGCATCGCCATTGCTGGCCGGAACGAACGTTGGCGGCGGTATACGTCGATCACGGCTTGCAGGCGGCCTCGGTTCGCTGGGGCGAACATTGCGCCCATATCTGCCGCGAACTGGATATCCCGTTCCGGGTGCTGAAGATCGACGCCCGGCCCGCGCCGGGAGAAAGCCCTGAAGCCGCCGCCCGCCGTGCCCGCTACACCACCCTCGCCGCCGAACTGGGACCGGATGCTGCCCTGCTGACCGCTCATCATCGCGACGATCAGGCCGAAACCCTGCTGCTGCAACTGCTGCGCGGCGCGGGTCCGCACGGCTTGGCGGCGATGCCGACCGCCAGCCGGCTCGGTCCTGGCTGGCTGTTGCGCCCCTGGCTGGACGTGGATCGTTCCGAGTTGCTGGACTACGCCCTTGAACACCGCTTGC
>JBATDL010000731.1:0-3616 GCA_049663445.1 Candidatus Competibacter sp. | reverse complement strand
GTTTTCGGGCCTTGCACGAGGCGGCGGCGTGGTTGGCGGGCCGCTTGGACTATCCACTGCTGGTGCAGGGCGAGGCACCGAAAGGAGCGCTGCTACGCCAGTTTCGGGCTGTGGGCAATGCGGTGCTGCTGGGTACCGCCAGCTTCTGGGAAGGGGTGGACGTGCGCGGCGAGGCGCTGTCTTGTGTGATCATCGACCGCTTGCCGTTCGCCGCGCCCGGCGATCCGGTGGTGCAAGCGCGCATCGAATCCCTGCGCCAGCGCGGCGAGGACCCGTTTCTGTATTATCAGCTTCCCCATGCGGCGATTACCCTGAAGCAGGGGGTGGGCCGGCTGATTCGCGATGTGAGCGACCGAGGCGTGTTGGTGCTCTGCGACCCGCGCCTGCTGACCAAGTCCTACGGGCGGGTGTTTCTGGACAGCCTGCCACCGATGCCGAGAACGCGAAAGCTGGAACGGGTGCAGGCGTTTTTCACGAAATGATCGTATTGGTCTCGGCCAGTTTGGCCGACCGGGCGGCGCCGTGTTGTGCTTCCTCTTGAGTTTCGCGGTGTTGTTTTGCCAGGGCTATTATCATGATGGGTGCTGGCGGCCCGCTGGTCCCCCGCTGGTTATAGCGCTCCTGTCTGACGGGTGGAATTCTACGACACCCTGTACGAAATGCTGGGTTCCGAGCGGGTCACCAAACTTGATCGAGCGCAGCATCATCGAAGTCGCGCCGCTGGCATTCATGCGCGGCAGGACGCTGAATGACTCCTTCATCATCCTCGACGAGGCGCAGAACACCACCGTGGAACAAATGAAGATGTTCCTGACCCGGATCGGCTTCGGCTCCACGGCGGTGGTCACCGGCGACGTCACCTAGGTCGATCTGCCGCGCAACGTCCAGTCCGGCCTGCGGCAGGTGTTGCAAGTGCTCAAGGAGGTCGGAGGGGATCGGCATGACCTTCTTCAATGCCCGCGATGTGGTGCGGCACCCATTGGTGCAACGGATCGTCGGCGCTTACCCGCTTTGGGAACAAAACAATCCCGAACAGGCGCGCTGAAATCGACGATCTGAACCCCCTGCGCGAATGTCTTTACCGTTGCTGGACTGAGCGAATAAAGTGAACGATATTAATCCATAGCCGTGTTCGCATAGGTCATGGTTGTAGTCTAGAATTGCTAATAATGTGACATGGTTTTGTATGTATTATGGTGGACTTACTGGGTTGTGCATCGCATTCCGCGTTGAGGGGGATATCGTGGATTTTTTGGCGCTAAATACTAGATTGGACGCGATCTTAGGGGTCGTGCTGTTCCTGGGATTGTTCACCGCGACAGCAGAAGCTCAGACGGCCGGTGAGCAACGGCCAGGCTCCTCGGGTGTCACGCAGACCACCGAACAGATCATGGAGCGACAGCCTGCTGGCCCCGCGCCACGGATCCGTCCGGAACACGAATTAGAGTACCCGGATCGTAGCAATTTGCCGCAAAACCCGAACGCGCCCGATGTCTCGCGATCTCCGCCGCCGCCGAAGGAGGAAGCCCCAGAAGCTCCACCGCAAGGCCGCGCCACGTCCCCTCCTCTCAAGACCCTGAGCCACACCACATCCGTTGCCTTTGACGGTCCCACACTCACCGATACCGGCGCTTTCCCGCCCGACTCCATGGGCACGATCGGCCCGACCCAGTACATCGCGTTCGTCAACGGCCGCCTTCGTTCGTACACCCGCGCGGGGGCAGCCGATGGTGTTCTCAATGCCGACCCCGACGTATTTTTCGCCTCGGTGATGACGCCGATGGGCGGCTCGGTCGTGTTCAACTTCACGAGCGACCCGCAGATCCGCTACGATCGTTTTACGGCCCGCTGGATTCTCACCATTATCGACGTACCCTGCACCAACGGGAGCTGCACGACGCTGGCCCCCAACCGTGTGCTGGTCGCGGTGAGCGACGCGGCGAGCAACGGTACGATCAGCGCCGGTACCGTCTGGACGTTTTTCTGGTTTCAGGCCGACTCCACCGATTTCTGCGACTACCCCTCGCTGGGCGTCGACATCAACGCGCTTTACATCGGCTGCAATATGTTTAGCAGCGTCGGCAGCTATGTGGGCACCAACGGCTATGTGGTGCAAAAGTCGTCGGTGCTGGGCGCTGGGCCGATGGTCGTCACCAGTTTCGCCAACCTCGCGACGGCGGCGGGTGCTGGGCCATTTTCGCCGCGTGGGGTCGACAACATCGATCCGGCCGCGACCGAGGGGTATTTCGTCGGCGTCGACAACGCCACCTTCAGCACGATCATGTTCCGCCGGGTCAGCAATCCGGGCTCCGCGACCCCGACGATTTCGGCCAATATCTCCGTCACCGTGCCGGCGACGACATTTCCGAACCGAGTGGAACATGCCGGTAATACCGGAGGCACCAACGGTTACCTCGATTCCCTCGACGACCGGCTCTATGCGGCGACGCTTCGCAACGGCCGACTGTGGACGGCACACAACTTCCGGGTTAACTCCAGCGGTGTCGCGAACACAGGCGCGCAGGCGCGCAATTCTACTCGCTGGTACGAATTTCAGAGCCTCACCACCACACCGACCTTGGTGCAATCGGGCACGGTATTTGACAATGCAGCCACCCGAGCGGCAGCGCGCCAATACTTCATTCCATCGATCACGGTGACGGGGCAGGGACACGCCGTCGCCGGATTCACCATGGCGGGTACCCCAGTGGGCGCCACCCCGGCCTACGTCAGCCGGCTTTCGAGCGACGCGCTCGGGACCATGACCGGACCGCCCACCACCGCCGCCACGACCTTTGGCACTACCACCGCCAACTACAACCCACCCAGCGATCCTGGCGGCGCTGGGGGCCGGCGCTGGGGCGATTACTCCTTCACCGTTGTCGATCCGCTCGATGAGATGACGGTCTGGACGATCCAGGAGTACAACCAGGCGACCAACAGCTACGCAGTACGAATCAGCAAGCTTCTCGCGCCACCGCCGGCCACCCCAACCTGCTCGGGGTCGCCGATCTCGTTCACCGGGCCAACCGGCAATGTGGTCATCAACGCCACCTCAAGCAACGGCTCGGGGTTTTACGATCCGGGTTCCAACCTGCCAGCGCCGGCCTTGCCGTTCAATCACATCTCGGCAACGATGACGAACGCGACCGTCAATAGCGTGACCTACAACTCACCAACGCAGGTGACGCTGAATATCACAGCCAACACTCCGGGCTCCCAGAACGTCACCATCACCAACCCGGACGGCCAGAGTGTCACGGCGACCGGCTGCGTTAATGTTCAGACGCCGGCTGCCGATCTCGCGATCACCAAGACCGACGGCGTGACCACCGCCACTCCGGGTAGCTCGGTGACCTACACGATCACGGCCTCCAACGCTGGTCCCAGCAATGCCACGGGCGCCACGGTGGCCGACACCTTCCCGGCGACCCTTTCCTGCACCTGGACCTGCTCGGGCGCGGGCGGCGGTACCTGTACGGCCTCGGGCGCGAGCAACATCAATGACACCGTCAATTTGCCGAGCGGCGGCAGCGCGACCTACACTGCGGCGTGTTCGATAGGAGTGAGCGCCACGGGAACCTTGAGTAATACCGCGACCGTCTCGGCGCCGGGG
>JBATDL010000730.1:0-8585 GCA_049663445.1 Candidatus Competibacter sp. | reverse complement strand
TGGCTGAATTCCCGCGCCACTTCGCGCAGGCTGTCTTCCAGCCGGGGATGTTCCATTTTCAGGCGGAAGGTAGCGATCAGTTCCCGCAGTTGTCGGTAAGCGCTGTTGAGACCCTCGCGCAGTTCGGCGACGATGTCGCGCGCTTGCACGGCGGTTTCGGCGCCGCCCGCCAGCAGTTGCAGGCAGCCGACCTGGATTTTTAGATAGGACAGCGATTGCGCCAGCGAGTCGTGCAGTTCGCGGGCGATGGCCGCGCGTTCTTCCAACAGCGCCAGCCGGCGGCGGTGCGCGGTCTGTTCGTTGACTCGCAGCGCGGCGGCGATATTGCGTGCCACCGCTTCCAGGAGCGGCAGTTGCCAGGCAGCAGCCGTTTCCAGACCGGGGTTACGGACGATCAATACCCCGAACTGTTGTTCCTGGACCTTGATCGGGATGGAAAACAGTTCGTGACCCGCGTCCATCGGATGGGTGGCGCCATCGCCCAGACAGGGTTCGCAATTCGGCCGACTGCAAAACGCCGGACGACTGGCTGGTCGTGGTTGGGCGGTAAAGACCCGACTGGTCTGGCGGGTGGCGGGATCGATCAGGCACAGCATGACCGATCCCATGCCGGTCAGTTTTTCGATCTCCGCCAGTAGCGCCTGGTGGTCCGCATCGTCCAGGGTCGATTCGCCGAGCCGTCTGGCGGTGTGGTAGAGCAATTCCAGCGAGCGATTGCTGACCCGCAGCGCCTGAGTTTGCTGCTCGACCCGCGCCTCCAGGTCGGCGTACATCGCCGACAGGTCGGTCGCCATCAGGTTGAAGGCGTGGCCCAGCATCCCCAGTTCGTCGTTGCCGACATGGCTGGCACGCACCGTCAAGTCACCGCTTCGAGCCTTGCGCGCCACCTCCACCAGATCGCGCAGCGGCACGACCACGCCGCTGTCCAGTTGGTACATGGCGGCGAAAATCAGCACCAGGATTAAAAACAGGGCCATGCCCTGTACCAGTCGCAGCAGCAGGATTTTCGCCTCGGTGTCCTGTTCCAGCAGCATGACGAAGGCATCCAGTTTGGTGACGAATTCATCCACCTGTTGCAAATAGGCCGTGGAGGGCGAGTTGTCCGCCGCAGAGCTTTCCAGGATCGGCCGCAGGTCGTCATGCCAGGATGCCTTGATGGCTTTGAGCGTCCGGTTTTTGGAATCTCCTGTCGCCGGGGAGATCGCGCCGGTTTCCCAGAGATGATTCATGCGGCGTTCGAACTGGTCGATTTCCCAGGCCACGTCCCCGGCATGCTGAATATCGGCGCCGTGAGAATCCTGCAAACGGGTGGCGATGCGGTAGGACTGCATGCGCAGCGAGCCGGCCAGGTTGATGGCGGCGGCATCGCCCTTGCTGGATTCGGCGATAAACACCGAACTGATCATGCTCAGCAGCGCCAGCAGCACGATGCCACCCATGGTCAGGCCGTTGCGGAAAATAATGGATTCGTTGTTTTCCACGGAAGGTTCTCTCATCGTCGTCCGAACGGGTTATTGCCCACAGCGGCGCGGAGGCACTGGAAATACTGCAAGGGTATTGTGGATACCCCCACGGAATGATGCGGGCGGGCAAACCATTCGCGCAGCAATCAAATAAATTCTGGTAAGTTAAATAATAACAATTAGTTGAATTGCATGATCAAGATACCTCCAAAGAGGTATTTGATCGACTTCAACGGTTATTCCAGGGATAAAAACCGATGATTTAACTCAAGAATTAGGTGGCACGCGCGTCGTATATTGCACTTGCAGCATTATCGCGAGGTTCCCAATGGCTACGACGCTTCAACAAAAACAGATCTCGGTGTTGACAATGAACACCCTGGCCTTCGCGGTGAATTTCGCCGTGTGGACCATGTTTTCCATCATCGGTATTCGTATTAAACAACAACTTAATCTGAGTGAAACCGAATTCGGCCTGTTGGTCGCCACACCGATTCTGACCGGTTCGCTGGTTCGGTTGCCACTTGGCATTCTTACTGATCGCTTTGGCGGGCGCATTGTTTTCTTTATCCAGATGATCCTGGTCGCCATCCCGATTTACGGATTGGCGTTCGCTACCCAGTACTGGCAATACCTTACCCTCGGCTTGTTCGTAGGACTGGCCGGCGGTTCGTTTGCCACGGGCATCGCCTACACTTCGGCCTGGTTCAGCAAGGAGCGGCAAGGCACGGCGATGGGCATTTTCGGCGCCGGCAACGCCGGTTCCGCCATCACCAACCTGGTCGCACCGTTGCTGGTCGTCGCCTACGGCTGGCGAATGGTGCCGCAGGTCTATTCCATCGCCATGCTGGTGATGGCCGTCATATTCTGGTTCTTCACCTATCCCGATCCCAAGACCGAGGAACGCAAAAAGTCCGGGGTCAAGCTGACGCTCGGCCAACAGCTCACCCCCCTGATGGATTTGCGGGTGTGGCGGTTCGGCGTGGCCTATTACTTCGTATTCGGCGGCTTCGTGGCGCTGGCGCTGTGGCTGCCCAAGTACTATGTCGGTGAATACGGACTTGATCTAAAAACCGCCTCCTTCGTCACCATGCTGTTCACTTTGCCCTCCGGGGTCATCCGTGCTTTGGGCGGCTGGATTTCCGACCGTTACGGCGGTAGCCAGACCACCTGGTGGGTGTTCTGGATTTCGCTGATCAGCCTGTTCTTCCTCTGCTATCCGCAGACCACCATGACCGTCCATACCCTGCGCGGCGATGTGTCGCTTCATGTCGGTCTGGGCGTGGTGTCTTTCACCGTGTTGGTGTTCCTGGTCGGCATGGCTCAGGGCATCGGCAAGGCCAGTGTCTACCGCTGCCTGGCCGATTACTATCCCAATAATATGGGTTCGGTCGGTGGTCTGGTCGGAGTCATCGGCGGCTTGGGTGGTTTCACCATGCCGATTATGTTCGGTATCGCCCTGGACGCCATCGGTGTACGCAGCAGCGCCTACATGATCATGCTTGTAGTACTGGCTGCGACCATGCTGTGGACCTGGCTGGCTGAACGGGATGAGCGCGAGGCGATTCTGGAACGGCACGCCGATGTCCGCGCCGAGATGGAACATGCGCAACTTATCGAGCATGTGCGGCCACACTGGCGGCGATTGGTCGACTGGCGGCCCGACGACGAAACTTTCTGGGAAAAGACCGGCCGGCGCATCGCTAACCGCAATCTATGGCTGTCGATGCCTGCCTTGCTATTGGCCTTCGCCGTCTGGGTGGTGTGGAGCGTGATTGTGGTCGAACTACCGCATATCGGCTTCCAGTTCACCTCCAATCAGTTGTTCTGGCTGGCGGCGCTGCCCGGCTTGTCCGGAGCCTTGTTCCGCATGCTGTTCTCATTCGTCGTGCCGATCTTCGGCGGGCGTAACTGGACGGTGTTCAGCACCGCCCTGTTGTTGTTGCCGACCTTGTGGATCGGCGTCGCGGTGCAAGACCCCAATACCCAGTATTCGGTATTTGTCGTCATCGCCCTGCTGTGTGGGCTGGGCGCGGGCAACTTCTCCTCCAGCATGGCGAATATCAGCTTCTTCTATCCGCAGCGTTTACAGGGTACCGCGCTGGGATTGAATGCGGGCATCGGCAATTTGGGCGTGGGCCTGGCGCAGTTGATCGCACCGATTGCGGTTTATGGCGGAGCGCTGCTGGTGCTGGGCGGCAGCCCACAAAGCCATATGGACGGTGGAGCGACCAGCCAAATCTGGGTGCAGAACGCGGGCTTCATCTGGGTGCCGTTCATCGCCGCCGCCGCCATCGCCGCCTACTTCGGGATGGACAATATTGCCAGCGTTAAGGCCGGCTTCGCCGAGCAGGCCGCAATTTTCAAGCACAAGCATCAATGGCTGATGAGCTGGCTCTATATCGGCACTTTCGGCTCCTTCATCGGGTTGGCTGTCGGGTTCCCCATGCTGGTCAACACCGTATTTCCCGGAGTGGACGCCTTCCAGTTTGCCTTTATCGGCCCACTGCTCGCGGCCTTTGTCCGACCCATCGGTGGTTGGCTGGCGGATCGTGTGGGTGGCGCGGTCATCACCTTGGGAATCTTCCTGATCATGGCGGTGGCTCCTCTGGGCGCTGCAGCATTCCTGCCGGGGGCGAATGGTGGGGGCAACGTGATGGGTTTCGTGGCGATGTTCCTGGTCCTGTTCCTCGCCGCCGGCATCGGCAATGGTTCCACCTTCCGCATGATTCCCATCATCTTCCGCACCCTGCGCGAGCGGCAGGTCACCGACCGGAACGATGAAGCCGCGATCGAACAGGCGCGACGCGACGGCGCGACCGAAGCGGCCGCCGCCATGGGCTTGAGCGCAGCGATTGCGGCCTTCGGTGGGTTTTTCATCCCCATGGCCTATGGCACCTCCATCGAGCTGACCGGCAGCCCGCAAAGCGCATTGATCTTCTTCAGCCTGTTTTACCTGAGTTGCGTGCTGGTGACTTGGCGGTGGTATTCACGCAAGGGGGCCGAAGTGGCGTGCTGAAAGCAAAGACGTTGATAAAATCAATATTTAACAACTTGTTATAATCATAGAGGTTCGCGACATGGCAGACATCCGTGAATGGCGCGTGGAAGACTCCCAGTTTTGGGAAACCACGGGCAAAGGCATCGCCAACCGCAATCTGTGGATTTCCATTCCCAGCCTGTTGTGCGGCTTCGCGGTGTGGATTTACTGGAGCATCATCACCGTCCAGATGCTTAACGCCGGTTTTCCGTTCAAGCCGGCTGAACTATTCACGCTGGCGGCCATCGCTGGCCTGACCGGGGCGACTCTGCGTATCCCGTCGAGCTTCTTCATCCGCATCGCCGGCGGTCGCAACACGATTGTATTTACCACCGCGTTGTTGATGATCCCGGCGCTCGGCACCGGTTTGGCCTTGCAGAGTCAGGAAACCCCGTTATGGGTGTTTCAATTGCTGGCGTTTCTGTCCGGTTTCGGCGGCGGCAACTTCGCCTCCAGCATGTCCAACATCAGCTTCTTCTTTCCCAAGCGGATGCAGGGCTTGGCGCTGGGACTGAATGCCGGACTGGGCAACGCCGGCGTGACCACCATGCAGATTCTGGTGCCGCTGGTGATGACCATTCCGCTATTGGGCAGTTTTGGCGGTGCGCCCGTGGAATTGGTGCAGACCTCTGGCACCTTGATCGGCAAGATCGCCGCCGGTACGCCCACCTATATTCAGAACGCCGGCTTCGTCTGGCTGTTTCTGCTCATCCCACTGGCCTTCATCGGCTGGTTCGGCATGAACAATATCCACACCGAGGAAGTCTCGCCGCACATCGGTTCACCATTGGGCGCGATCTCCAAGATCACCGGTATGTTGCTCATTGGCTTCATCACCGCCGGCGTGGGCCTGTACCTGATCCTGCCGGCACCGGCTGGACTCGGACTGCCCTCGTGGGCCAAGTGGGTCGTGTTGCCCGGCGTGATCGCGCTGACGGTATTTCTGCTCAAGCTGATTCCGGGCGAGATCAAGCCCAATCTTCAACGGCAGTACCTCATCTTCGGTAACAAGCACACCTGGGTCATGAGCGTAATCTACACCATGACCTTCGGCAGTTTCATCGGCTATTCCGCCGCCTTTGCCCTGGCTATCAAGGTCATTTTCGGGTTCACCCACATCGAAGGAGCGGATGGCGTACTGACTCATGCCACCGTCAACCCCAACGCACCCAGCGCGCTGATGTACGCCTGGATGGGTCCGTTCATTGGGGCACTGATCCGGCCCATCGGCGGCTGGATTTCCGACAAGGTCGGCGGCGCCCTGGTTACGCAGATCATTACCGTGGTGATGATCGCCGCCGCGCTGGGTGTGGCCTATTACATGAGCGCGGCCTATCAATCGGCCACGCCGGAACAGTATTTCATGCCGTTCTTCCTGCTGTTCCTGATCCTGTTCGCGGCCAGCGGCATCGGCAATGGCTCCACGTTTCGCACCATCGCCATGGTGTTTCCCAAGGAGCAGGCTGGACCGGTGCTCGGTTGGACTTCGGCGGTGGCGGCTTACGGCGCTTTCATTATCCCGCAGGTGTTCGGCGAGCAGATCAAGGCCACCACGCCCGAGTACGCGCTCTACGGTTTCGCCATTTTCTACTTCATCTGTCTGCTGCTGAACTGGTGGTACTACCTCGGCCCCAAGGCGGAGTTCAAGAATCCCTGAGCGGCCCTGTCCCCACAGTGAGGTTATCGATATGAGTCACTTTCTCGACCGATTGAATTTCTTTAAGAAAGTCACCGACACTTTCTCCGGCGAGCACGGGGTCGTTACCAACGAAGACCGTGGCTGGGAAGACGCCTACCGCGCCCGCTGGCAGCACGACAAGATCGTGCGTTCCACTCACGGGGTGAACTGCACCGGTTCCTGTAGCTGGAAAATCTATGTCAAGAACGGCCTGGTCACCTGGGAAACCCAGCAGACCGACTACCCGCGCACCCGCGATGATCTGCCGAACCACGAGCCGCGTGGTTGCTCGCGTGGCGCGTCCTACAGTTGGTATCTGTACAGTGCCAACCGGGTGAAATACCCGATGATACGCGGTCGGCTGGTCAAGCTCTGGCGGACGGCACTGGCGGTGCATAAAGACCCGGTGGCGGCGTGGGCGTCGATTGTCGAAGACCCGGCCAAGGCAGCCGAGTACAAGAGTCAGCGCGGTTTGGGCGGCTTCGTCCGCTCCACCTGGGACGAGGTCAACCCGATCATCGCCGCCGCCAACGTCTACACCACCAAGCAATACGGGCCGGATCGCATCTACGGCTTCTCGCCGATTCCGGCCATGTCGATGGTGTCCTACGCCGCCGGCACCCGCTATCTGTCGCTGATCGGCGGTGCCTGCGGCAGTTTCTACGATTGGTATTGCGACCTGCCGCCGGCCAGCCCGATGGTCTGGGGCGAACAAACCGACGTGCCGGAATCAGCGGACTGGTACAACTCCACCTTCCTGATGCTGTGGGGTTCCAACGTGCCGCAGACCCGCACCCCGGATGCGCATTTCATGACCGAGGTGCGCTACAAGGGCGCCAAGATCGCGGTGGTCTGTCCGGATTACTCGGAAGCGTCGAAATTTGCCGACATCTGGCTACATCCGAAGCAGGGTACCGACGCTGCTGTCGCCATGGCGATGGGTCACGTCATCCTGCGCGAGTTTTATCTCGATGGGAAAAGCGAGTACTTCACCGATTACGTTCGCACCAAGACCGATTTTCCCTATCTGGTGCTGCTCGATCCGCGTGAGGACGGGACTTTCGTCAACGGCCGTTTCCTACGCGCATCCGATCTGGCGGGTGGCGCGGGTCAGGCGAATAACCCGGAATGGAAAACCCTGGCTTTCGACGAGAACAGTGGCCATCTGCTGGTTCCGAACGGTTCCATCGGTTTCCGCTGGGGCGAGAAGGAAGGCATGGTCGGCAAGTGGAATCTGGAGCCGAAAGAAGCACTGAGCGGCGCCGAGACCCAGTTGCGCTTGTCGGTCAACGAGATCAAGGACGCAGTGGTTCCGGTCAGTTTCCCGTATTTCGGTTCGACCCAGCACCCGTATTTCGCCTGCACCGAGCACGAGGCCGTGCAAGTCCGTCATGTGCCGGTGAAGAAGGTCAAGCTGGCCGATGGTTCCGAGGCGCTGGTGGCCACCGTTTACGACCTGAGCCTGGCCCAATACGGTTTGGATCGGGGTCTGGGTGGCGATAACGTCGCTAAGACCTACGACGACGATGTGCCCTACACCCCGGCTTGGCAGGAAAGGATTACCGGGGTGCCGCGTGAGCAGATCATTACGGTCGCCCGCCAGTTTGCCGAGAACGCCGATAAGACTCATGGCAAGTCGATGATCATCATCGGCGCGACGATGAACCACTGGTATCACATGGACATGAACTACCGGGGTGTCATCAACATGCTGATGATGTGCGGCTGCGTCGGTCAAAGCGGCGGCGGCTGGTCGCATTACGTCGGTCAGGAGAAGCTGCGCCCGCAGACTGGCTGGACGGCGCTAGCGTTTGCCCTGGACTGGCACCGTCCGCCCCGGCACATGAACTCAACCTCGTTCTTCTACATCCACAGCAGCCAGTGGCGCTACGAAAGGCTGGCGATGACCGAGATTCTGTCGCCGCTGGTCGATCCACGGCAATGGCAGGGGACGCAGATCGATTACAACGTGCGTTCAGCGCGCATGGGCTGGCTGCCGACCGCGCCGCATTTCGACGCCAATCCGCTGCAAATTGCCAAGGATGCCGCTGCCGCCGGTAAGGCCCCGAACGAATATCTGGCGGAGAGTCTCAAAGCCGGCAAGGTCAATTTCGCCTTTGAAGACCCGGACAACCCGGTCAACTTCCCGCGCAACATGTTCGTCTGGCGCTCCAACCTGCTCGGTTCCTCGGGCAAGGGCCATGAATACTTCCTCAAGTATCTGCTCGGCGCGGTGCATGGCGTGCAGGGCAAGGATTTGGGCGAGGAAGGTGGCGAGAAGCCGATGGAGGTGAAGTGGCGGAAGGGTGCGGAAGGCAAGCTCGATTTGCTGGTGACTTTGGATTTCCGCATGTCCACCACCTGCATGTACTCGGATATCGTGCTGCCGACCGCCACCTGGTAC
>JBATDL010000729.1:0-7299 GCA_049663445.1 Candidatus Competibacter sp. | reverse complement strand
CTGGCGGCAGAGCAATTCGACCTGCTGCTGCAAACCGGCGCCTGCCACTTGGAGCGCATCGTTTCCATCGGCCACGCCACCCCGTTTGGCGAGTGGTACGACCAAGACAACAACGAGTGGGTCGTGCTGCTGCAAGGCCGGGCGAAACTGCGCTTCGCCGACGAAGACACCGCGCGATTGCTGGAGCCCGGCGACTACGTCTGGATTCCGGCGCATCGCCGCCACCGGGTGGAATGGACCAGCCACAATCCGCCGGCGATCTGGCTCGCGCTTCATTTTCACATGGCCGGCTGACGGTTCAGTCATGCTTCAGCCTCGCCTTGCAAAATACCAGTCATGTGGCATGATTGCGCATATCGGACTTATTTAGTTGCAATTGGGGAATGAGGACAATGAATAAGCTATGTATCGGTTTGGCCGGCAGTGTTCTGGGCTTGAGCTTTCTAACCGCAGCCAGCGCGGCCGACCCGAAGCCAGAGGATGCCGTCCGCTACCGGCAATCCGTTTACACCGTGATTGGATGGAACTTCAAACCCATCGGCGCGATGATGAAGGGCGAAATCCCGTTTGACGCCGCCGCCGTGGCGCGCCACGCGCAATATATCGAAATGATGAGCAAGGCGGCCATTGAGGGCTTTCCGAAGGGCTCCGGGCCGGACGCAGTGAAGGACACCGAAGCCAAACCGGAAATCTGGACCGACTGGGGCCAGTTCGAAACCAAAATGAACGATTTTCAACAGGAAGCCACCAAACTGGTCGAAGTCGCCAAGGGCGGCGATCAGGGTGCCATCAAAGCGCAGTTCGGCAAGACCGCTGAAACCTGCAAGGCGTGCCACAAGGAATTCCGCACGGACTGAGTAGCCTTAGAGGCGCCACTCGAGAAGGCCATGCTCCGACATGGCCTTTTTCATTTCCCAGTGCTGCTCAGCGCACCAACAGCCAGACACCCAAACCCACGATCACCAGCGCCACCAGCCCGCGCCACGGACTGACCAGGCGTGGAACCCTGCCGGCCAGTTCCGGCGGCAACTGCTTGCGGCCACTCAGCATCGGGTGAATCAGATTTTCGCGCTTGACCAGTAGATAAAACAGCACCGCTGCGACGTGGAGCGCAATAACCGCCAACAGCAGGTTGAAGTTGAAGCGGTGAACGCTGCTCAGCCAATCGCTCGTATCCTTCGATACCCATACATACAGCGGCCCTTCGATCAGAATATCGTCGTTGGCGAACAGTCCGGTGCCGGCCTGCACCAGTAGCAGCGCCAGCATTAGCACAATCGACCATCCCCCCATGGGGTTATGGCCCAGGTAGAGCCGCGTCTCGCCGCGCAACAGAGCTCTGACGTAAGCCAGCGCCGCGCCCGGCCCGCGCACGAAATCGCCGAATCGGGCGGTCTCGCTGCCCGCCACGCCCCAAATCAGGCGGAACAACACCAGCGTCAGCACCGCATAGCCACCCCAGACGTGATAGTCCATGGTTCCACTGTTTTCGGCGGTCCACCACTGGACGATCATCAGTCCCACCAGAGTCCAATGAAACAGCCGGGTCGGCAGATCCCAAATTTTGACGATCTGCGGGGCTTCCGGTTTTTCGGTCATCTCAATACCCTCGAAATTGCCTGGTTGCGATAAGGTCACAAAACCCGTGTATTGTTTCCCATCGACCGAAAATGACAATCATTTGATTGTTCTCTTGACCTGGAATCGCGGCCTGGGTTAGTTTGTAAATCATGAAACGCATGCAATCCACCGAACGGTTCGAACTACGACTGAGTCGCCCGGCCTCCTGAAAGGAGCGCCGGGCTTCGCTGTTGCAGTTCATTAATTACCGAACCGTTCACGAGGATTGACCCATGCTTGACCCCTACCGATCCCGCATCGCCTGCTCCCCCGTTCCCAGCGGCACTTATCAGCCCGTTTTCGCCCTCTTCCTCTCTCTGGCCCTACTGCGACTACGTTGCGGTCGTCGGGCCTAGCGGCTGCCCGGCGGCCGTATCGCGCCGCGTCGCCTCCGTATCACACCCATTTTGTTAGCTATCTTCGAGAGAGGAATATCCTGATGAACGTTGACGCCACCCGAAAATACCGTCCCTTTCCGCCCGTCCAGTTGCCGGATCGGCGGTGGCCCTCGCAAATCATCACCCAAGCGCCGATCTGGTGCAGTTCGGATCTGCGCGACGGCAACCAGGCGCTGATCGAGCCGATGGACCGCGAACGCAAGCTCCGCTTCTTCGAACTGCTGGTCCGCATGGGTTTCAAGCAGATCGAAGTGGCGTTTCCTTCTGCTTCCCAAACCGACTTCGATTTCGTGCGCGATCTGATCGTGGACGGGCACATACCGGACGACGTCGCGATCCAAACGCTCACCCAATCCCGCGAGGAGCTGATCCGTCGCACCTTCGACAGCCTGCGCGGCGCCAAGCGCGCGATTCCGCATCTTTATAACGCCACCGCGCCAATATTCCGCGAGGTGGTGTTCGGCCTTGACCGCAGCGGCTTGATCGAACTGGCCCGTCACGGCGCCCGACTGTTCGCCGAATGCGCCGCCGAACAGCCGGACACCGAATGGCAGTTCGAATATTCGCCGGAAACGTTCTGCTTCACCGAGATGGATTTCGCGCTGGAAGTCTGCGAGACCGTGCTCGATATCTGGCAACCGACGCCGGAGCGCAAGGCGATTCTCAATCTGCCGGCGACCGTCGAAGTGGCGACACCCAACGTCTACGCCGATCAGATCGAGTGGTTCTGCCGCCATCTCTCGCGCCGCGACGCCGTGATCATCAGCATACATCCCCACAATGATCGGGGTACCGCCGTGGCCGCCGCCGAACTGGCGATGATGGCGGGCGCCGACCGGGTCGAGGGTTGTTTGTTCGGTAATGGCGAGCGCACCGGCAACGTTGACCTGATCACGCTGGGGCTGAACCTTCACAGCCAGGGAATCGACCCCGGCCTGGATTTTTCGGTGATGGACGAGATTGTCCGCACCACGGAATATTGCAACCAGATCGCGGTGCATCCACGGCATCCCTATGCCGGCGACCTGGTCTTTACCGCTTTTTCCGGCTCGCACCAGGACGCGATCAAGAAGGGGTTCACCGCTCAGGAACGGCGTTGGGCAACCGGCGACCGGCGCTGGGAGGTACCCTATCTGCCGATCGACCCGGCTGACTTGGGCCGCAGCTACGAAGCGGTGATCCGGGTCAACAGCCAGTCCGGCAAAGGCGGCATCGCTTACCTGCTGGAGAAGGATCACGACCTGCGGCTGCCGCGCCGCTTGCAGGTCGAGTTCAGCCAGCGGGTGCAGGCCATCGCCGACACTACCGGCAAGGAACTCACTTCGGCAAATATCTGGGCGGCGTTTCAAGCGGAATATCTGCAAGCGGACCAGCCGTTTCATTTCGTTGAGTACCGCACCGCGCCCGACGGTCACGCCGATGGCGCCTGCAAGCTGAGCACGACGATTCGCGAGCATGGACGGGAGCGGCTGCTCTCCGGCAAGGGCAACGGCCCTATCGACGCCTTTACCGACGTATTGAACCGGCATTTTGGCCTGAATGTCCAGGTGGTGGATTACCACGAACACGCCATCGGCGCCGGCGCCGATGCCATGGCCGTGTCCTATGTCGAGATCCGCATGGACGGGGAGCCCAACTTGCGGTTTGGGGTCGGCATCGACAGCAACATTGTCACCGCCTCGCTGAACGCAGTGATCAGCGCGGTCAACCGGGCGCTACGGCAAGATTTCGGCGAGGCCGATACCGCATTGGATGCGGCCTGATCGTCACTCCGGGTAGTTGGCTTCTTTGCTTAGCGGATCCTTGGCATAAAAATGGCGTGGAATCGCTTCTTGCTATTCCGCGCCACTCGAATATCGGCGATTACCCTGGACTGTAACCGGTCTCACCACTGCCCAAAGAAGTCGGTGATATCGAAGCAAATCGTTTTGGATTCACCGCTGACAGCTTCAATTTCCAGGCTATCGTAAGTCCTGTTCCCGATGCCGCTGACCCCCTGACCCTTTACCTTGGCATCGGGATATTTCCAGGCGATCCAGGCTTTTTCGGCGGCGATCCCTTCCATGTTATTTGTGGCATTCCGGATCACAACCGCTTTCTTGCAACTCGAACCGTCCGCGCCAGCAAACGAAATGTGCTGCAGGTTCTTGGGCAGGACAGGTCCGGAAGCTTGGGCTACCTCACCAGCTTGAACCGTTGCAATCCAAAAAGTCAGTACCAGTAACGACAGCACATTACGAATCGATAGTCTTTTCATCCACGTAATTCCTTTCTGTCGAATAGTGGTTTGCCATCAGCCCAAGACTTCGCCGTAAACTCCTTTCTCGTAAGCTTCGCCTTCCTCGTTCGTCGGATCGCCCGGCACGGCGTCATCGACACCATCCTGGGCGTCGGCCCAGTGGGTCAACTCATGCAATATCGTCACACCAACCAGGTAGACTTTTTTGCCATTTTTCATGGTCACTAAGCCCTTCCCCGCTTCGAAATCTTTCACCAACTTCTCGTCGATCCGCAATATATTGGAGCCCCACGAGTAGCAACCATAGGCTTTCTTACCGGCGCAGATCAGGTTGTGCACTACCTGGATCGTGGGTCCCTGACCCCATTTCAGGGCATTCTTAATGGTTTCCTTGGTCACTTTTCCAGCCAGTTTTTGGATGGCATTAATAATCTTATGCACCTCGGCAACTTGGGGCATATTGACCTTCACGTAATAGTGCAGCTTGGGATGCTTCTTGATGGTGTCGTCGGACATCTGCATGGCGGTTCGCTCCTCACAATAGGGTTAACCGAATTCAACGATAAACTTTGGCGCTTCCCAAGTTCCGAGGTTATCGAAGCCATGCGGAAGCACCCCACATTGTGTTCAGACACCCCGACTAATTTGCAAAGTGCACGCCATGTTGTTAACGACTTGATTTATAATTAATTAGAGGGGCTTTACTGATTGCTTGGCTATTTTGAACAAGCCATTTCGGCCTATTGCATCGGATCAGTTTGAACTGGTTCAGCAAAATAAGGGCTTGATCGTCTTGCTGAAAAAAGCGCGAAGAATCTGCCGCACAGTGGGAAGGGACCAGCAGTGTGGTCAGGAATCCGTGGAGTGGGAGGTGAGAGTCGTCGAGGAGCGAACGCCGTATCGGCTCCTGTTCGTCCTGATGGCGCCGATGTCGTTAAAGATAGCTACATAGTTGACGGCCTGACCCTTGGCATCGCGCAGCAGGGTCAACCCCAACCACTCCGGATAGATCTCGCCGTTCTTGCGCCGGTTCCAGATTTCTCCCTGCCAATGACCCACCCGTTCCAACTCCGTCCACATCGCGGCGTAGAACTCCCGGTCGTGCCGGCCCGAAGACAGAATGCTGGGTTTCCGCCCTCGCACGTCTTCCAGTGAATAACCCGTCACCCGGGTGAAAGCCCGATTGACCGAGACAATCTGGTTTTCGGCATTGCTGATCAGAATCCCTTCAGCGCTTTGTTCGTAAACCGCAGCGGCCAGTAGCAGTTCTCGCTCGATCCGCAACTGAGCAGTGATATCGTGGGCCATAATCATTTTGGCCCGGCGCCCGCCCCAATCGAGAGTATGGGAAACGATTTCCACATCGATCAGCCCGTCGTCTTTCTTGCGATGCTTGCGCGCCTCGGCCCGCATCAACCCTTCCTTGGCCTGAGCGATGCTTTCCAGCAGACCCGGTACATCCTCCGACGGGCGGATATCGGTGATGGTCATCGCCAGGAATTCGGCACGGCTATAGCCGTAATGATCGATGGCGGCATCGTTGACGGCCAGGAACCGCAAAGTCTCCAGGTCATACACCCACATCGGCACCGGATGCGCTTCGAACAGCAGACGGTAGTGGCTTTCGCTATCCCGCAGCGCCGCTTCGGCCTGCTGGCGCTGGCATTCACGCTCGAAGCTGTCCAGCGCGAAGGAAACGTCGGCGACCATCTCGTCCAGCAGCCCGGTCAACTCCAGATCGAAGAATTCCGGCTCGGAGGCGAACAGATTGAGCACACCCACTACCACGCCCGCCCGCTTCAACGGAAAAACCGCGCAAGACCGCACCCCGGCCGTCGCCATCAAGATCTGCCAGTCGGGAGCTTCCGCGCCGCTGTCGTAGAATAAATCGTTGCCGACCCAGTGCGAACCGCTGGCTAGCACCACTTGCGCCGGCCGGTACGGCAAAGCGACATCGCCGGGCTCGCTCGTCGGGTCCGGCGATGCCAGTCGCCCGCGCAGTTCGCCATAAGCCGCCACCACACGCAACTGCTGGGTATGCGGGTCCCGCAAACCGATCCAGGCCCCCTTGAGATCACCGCACTTGACCGCAATGCGACACACTTCCTCGAACAGTCGGTCGGTCCCGTCGTTGCGCAAAATGGTCTGACTGGTCAGGCTCAGTGCCGCGTAAAACCGGGTGATTCGCGCCAGGCGCTGCTCGGCCAGCTTGCGGCTGGTGATGTCGTCGATCACGCTGATGAAGTATTCCGGTTGCCCAGCGGCGTCCCGCATCAGCGACCTCGTCAGATCGATCCAAACAACCGCGCCATCCTTGCGCAGGTAGCGCTTTTCTATGGAATAGGTCTGGATCTGGCCCGACAGAATCTGATTCACCAGATGCAGATCCTTATCCAGATCGTCGGGATGGGTGATGTCCTGAAAGGTCTTTTGCAGCAGTTCCAGGCGTGGGTAGCCGAAAATCCCGCACAGCCGGTCGTTGACCCGCAACCAGCGACCGTCGGGGGCGACGTGGGCGACGCCGACCGCCGCCTGCTCGAACGTACCGCGAAAGCGGCGCTCCCGCTCGGCCAGCGCGGTTTCCGCCTGCTTGCGCTCGGAAATATCGCGGACAACCGATTGAAAATAGCGGTGCTCCCGACTGACCAGGGGGCGGGCGCTGACTTCGACCGGGAATGTGGCGCCATCCCGCCGCTGGTGCAAAACCTCGAACAGCGCCCCCCCGGCGCTCGCCACCCGGCGGTAATCGTGCACCACCGCATCCCGGCAGGGAGGTGCCCGCAGTACGCGCACATGCTGTCCCTTCAATTCCTCCGGATGGTAGCCATAGTAGTTCCATACCCGGTCGTTGGCTTCGAGGATGGCGCCATCCTCAGCCAACAACAGCACGACATCCAGCGATTGCTGAGCGAGTTGCTCGTAGCGGTGCTGGAGATTGGCACGTTCGAGTTCGCCGCGCAGGTGCTCCAGTTCGAAGCGTGACCTAGCGTTTTGCCACCACAGAAAAATGCCGGCGGCACCGGCGCTTAGCGCAAACAGCAG
>JBATDL010000728.1:0-2100 GCA_049663445.1 Candidatus Competibacter sp. | reverse complement strand
GTGTTTCACCGGGCCATCGCTGGGAAGCGCGATGCGTTGCCCTTCGACATTGACGGCGTGGTCTACAAGGTCAACCGCCTCGACTGGCAACAACAACTGGGCTTTCGCACCCGCGAACCGCGCTGGGCGGTGGCGCACAAATTCCCGGCCCAGGAAGAGCTGACCGTGGTCGAAGCCATTGAGGTACAGGTTGGCCGCACCGGCGCGATCACTCCGGTGGCGCGGCTCAAACCGGTGTTCGTCGGTGGCGTGACCGTTACCAATGCGACGCTGCACAACGCCGATGAAGTGGCGCGCAAGGACGTGCGGGTGGGCGATACCGTCATCGTGCGCCGGGCCGGCGATGTCATTCCCGAAGTGGTTGGCGTGCTGCTGGAGCGCCGTCCGCCCGACACGCAACCGTTCGTGATGCCGACCGCCTGTCCGGTGTGTGGGTCACGGGTTATCCGTCCAGAAGGCGAAGCGATCGCTCGCTGTGTCGGCGGCTTGTATTGCCGTGCCCAGCGCAAGGAGGCGATCCGTCATTTCGCCTCGCGCCGGGCGATGGACATCGACGGGCTGGGCGACAAACTGGTAGAGCAACTGATCGAGCGGGGTCTGGTGCACGATCCCGCTGATTTATACGCGCTCGATGCGGCAGCGCTGGCCGATTTGGAACGGATGGGCGCCAAATCTGCCGTCAATCTGATCGAGGCCTTGGCCCGCAGCAAGACCACCACGCTGGCGCGGTTCCTGTATTCGCTGGGAATCCGTGAGGTTGGAGAAGCCACGGCACGGGCTTTGGAGCGGTATTTGGGTACGCTGGAAGCCCTGCTGGCGGCCGATGAAGCCCGTTTGTTGCAAGTGCCGGATGTCGGTCCGGTGGCTACCGCCACCATTCGCGCCTTTTTTCAGGAGCCGCACAACCAGGAAGTGCTGGCCCGGTTACTGGCCGCCGGGGTGCGGTGGCCAGTGACGGCCGCGCAAACCACCGCCGGTGCATCCTTGGCCGGCAAGACCTTCGTTTTGACCGGTACCCTGAAGGTGCTGACTCGCGACCAGGCATCCGAACGGTTGCGGGCGCTGGGCGCCAAGGTGGCGGGCAGCGTGTCGAAGAAAACCGATTACGTGATAGCAGGTTACGACGCCGGTTCCAAATTGGACAAGGCGCGGGAATTGGGGGTGCAAGTGCTGGACGAGGTAGGACTGCTGGAATTGCTGGAGAAATAGCAGCCGGTCAGCCCCGGCTGCTATCTCAAGGGTTACTCGGGCAGTTATTTCTTCTCAGCCTTGGCGGGTTCAGCCTTGGCGGGTTCAGCCTTGGCGGGTTCGGTCGTGCTGACCTGGATTTCCTTGATTTCGATCTTGGCGCCGGCACGCAGCTTTTCCAGATAGTCGTTCACCATCCGGCTCTGCAACATTTGAGCAATCTGTGGCCGCAGTTCGTCCAGGGTTGGCGGTTTGGCATCGCGGACATCCTCCAGCATGATGACGTGCCAACCAAACGGTGTCTGCACCGGCTCCTCGCTATACTTGCCCTTTTCCATCTTGGCGACGGCCTGCGCAAACGGTGGCACCATCATGCTCGGCGTGAACCAGCCCAGATCGCCGCCGTTGGCTGCGGAACTGTCGCTGGATTTGGCCTTGGCTAGTTCGGCGAACTTACCGCCTTTCTTGAGTTCGGCGATGATCTCCTTGGCTTTGTCCTCGGAGTCCACCAGGATGTGGCTGGCCTTGTACTCCTTGCCTTTCATCGCCGCGACGGCGGTTTCATACTCTTTCTTGATGGCATCTTCGCTGGGAGCATTTTCGCTCAGCATCCGCCGCACCACGGTACTGGCCAGCAGGCTGCGTTGGATCATTTCCAACTGTTGCTTGATTTGCGGGTCATCTTCCAGCTTCTGCTTGTGAGCCTGCTGAACCAACAGTTCTTCCATGACCAGTTGGTCGATCAGCGACTTGCTGGCATCCGGCGAATCGACCTTGGCCTTGCCGCGCAACTGCTGGGCATATTGCTCGAAGGCCGCCTTGGAAATCGTCTTGCCGTTGACCACCGCGACTGGATCGGGGATGGTGAACGCAGCTTGCGGCGCGGTGGGTGCGGCGGGTGCGGCCTTAACG
>JBATDL010000727.1:0-14920 GCA_049663445.1 Candidatus Competibacter sp. | reverse complement strand
GCGTCAGCCCCGGCAGCGCGATCATGGTGTCGCGACCCCAGTCGCCGAACCAGGGATAACCGGCGATCACCGTCTCGCCCTCGGGTAAATCCGGTAGCGGCCGGGCAACCAGGAAACTGTCCGCCGCCAGCACCAGTTGCCGGATCCAGTCCGGGGCCTGTCGCAGTTCGGGAACCTGGGTGGTGGCCTGCTCCAGCAAGCGGGTTTCACGCTCCAGAAACCGCCGCAGCGCTGCTTCCAGATCAAGTTCCGCCTTCTCGTGCAGGCTGGCCACGATGCCGGTCCAAACGCCTGGACGCAAGGTCAGCACCGCTTCCCCCAGGCAAAAATGATGGTCGCGGTGCGCCAGGCCGCGTTCATGCTCGACCGGTAGGTCGTAATTCTCGAACCAGTTGCCGTCGTCCACCATGACACCGTCGCGAATCCACAGCCGCAGGGTGAAATCCGGGGTATGCACTCGCCGCGATGCGGCATCGGGCGCCTCCAGCACCGGCTGGAACTCGTTCATCTGGGTTTTGACGTGATGGTCGCGGCCGTTCACCAGCAGGCGAACCTTCAGTTTCAGGTCGCGGGCGGCGCTCTCCGGCGCCAGTCGGTAGGCAACGTAGCTGGTGTTGGCGCCCGGCTCCAACCAAATGCGCTGCTCCAATACGATATCGCCGATCGCGAAACGCCAAACCGGCATCCGCCCTTCCAGGTGGAACGATTCGAGGTGAACATGGCCGCGCGGACTGATCATATCGATGCCAGCCCAACGGTTGCTGAACAACGGGATTTCCCGGTCCCGGTCCACCAGAGTGGCGTCGGCTTTGGCGAATACCAGCCAGCGACCGAGCGGCGGTTGCACCGGCGCCACCAGCAGGCCGTGGTAACATCGGGTCAGGGTACCGGCCACGGTGCCGGCGGCGTAGCCGCCCAAACCGTTTGCCAGCCACCACTCGCGCCGTTCGGCCTGCGGCAGATCGCCACACAAGGCCCGGCCGCAGCGAATGAAATGTGGGATGTCGCCGTTCATGGGATCACTCGTCAGGTTGGCTAAAATTGCGGCATTTTGCAGTAAGTGCCCGACTCGGCATAGGGGAAACAACCCCTACTCCGTCGGCTCATTCCAAGCGCAAGCGGTCGCCGACCTGGATGCCACGCCGGGCCGCCTCACCGGCGTTGATCTCCAGGATATAGCGAACCTCGCTGGTATCGCTGGGATACAGCGGACAGGTCGGCGTCGCGCAGGGTGGCGCGCTGGCCTCGATCTGCGACAGCCAGCCGTTGGCGTCGAAGTACAGCAGGTCCAGGGCAATATAGGTATTTTTCATCCAGAACACCGCCGGACCCGGCGACTGCACGAACAGCATTCCCTGGTCGCGCGGCAACTCCCGGCGGTACATCAAGCCGCGCTCGCGCTCTTGCGGCGTCTGCGCGATTTCGACTTGAAACGCCGCCGGGCCGACCGTGACCCGCCGCGAGTCGAGCGCGAAGGCGGGCACGGTCGCCAGCGCGGCCAGCCAGCATGACAGGAGTATGAAACTGCGGTAAGGCTGCATCACGAATCTCACCTTATGCGGTTCGAACAAGAGTAAAAGTCTGGCTTCGCGGCGCTTGAGCGACCGTTTCAACCGAGCCATCGGTAAACCCAGATTCTGAAGATCCCAGAAAACCGACGCAACACAGCTTGCCAGCATCGACCCTTGCCGCCAAGATAAGCACCCCGCAATTCCAGCGCACGGCTCACCCTACACACATCCATGCACTTTCAGCGACTGCAAACCGATGGCGCCGCCCGCCGCGGCCGGCTGACTTTCGACCGGGGCACCGTGGAAACCCCGGCTTTCATGCCGGTCGGCACCTATGGCACGGTCAAGGCCATGACCCCGGAGGAGCTGCGCGCCGTCGGCGCCGAAATCATCCTCGGCAACACCTTCCATCTCATGTTGCGCCCCGGCACGGCGATCGTCGAACAGCACCGCGACCTGCACGGCTTCATGCACTGGGATGGGCCGATTCTGACCGATTCCGGCGGCTTTCAGGTGTTCAGCCTGGCGGCGATCCGCAAGATTACCGAAGCCGGCGTGAAATTCCGGTCGCCGGTGGACGGCGGGATGGTATTTCTGGGACCGGAGGAATCGATGGCGGTGCAACGGGCACTGGGCGCGGACATCGTCATGATCTTTGACGAATGCACTCCCTACCCGGCCACCGAAACCGAAGCGCGCACGTCGATGGAACTGTCGCTGCGCTGGGCGCGGCGCAGCAAGACCGCCCACGGGGACAATCCCGCCGCCTTGTTCGGCATCGTCCAGGGCGGCATGTACCCGTCTCTGCGCCGCATCTCGGCCGAGGGACTGCGCGATATCGGCTTCGACGGCTACGCCATCGGCGGGTTGGCGGTCGGCGAGCCGCTGGCGGAGCGCTTGGCGATGCTCGACTGCACCGTGCCGATGCTGCCGGAGGTCGCGCCGCGCTACCTGATGGGGGTCGGCAAACCGGAAGACATTGTCGAAGCCGTGCGCTGCGGCGTGGATCTGTTCGATTGCGTGATGCCGACTCGCAACGCCCGCAATGGCCATCTGTTCACCCATCACGGCGACATCCGCATCCGCAACGGCCGGTATCGAACCGATACCCGGCCGCTGGACGAAACCTGCGGCTGCTACACCTGCCGGCACTACAGCCGCGCCTACCTGCGCCATCTGGACCGGTGCAACGAGATTCTCGGCGCTCGACTCAACACGATTCACAATCTGTACTACTACCTGGACCTGATGCGCGAGTTACGAGCGGCCATCGCCGAGCAACGGCTGGCGCGGTTCGTGGAAGCTTTCTATGAGAAGCGTGGTCCGGGTCGTGTTCGCACAACATGAAGAAGACTGTTGACAGCACCCAGGCAATCGCCGCTCAGGACTTAGCCGCCAAGGTCGCCGGAACCTATGCGACCGTCCTGGCCGACCCGCCCTGGCGTTTTCAGAATCGCACCGGCAAGATGGCGCCGGAGCATCAGCGGTTGCTGCGCTACCCGACGATGACTCTGGAAGACGTGTGCGCGCTCCCGGTAAAACCCCTTCTTGCTCCCAACGCGCATCTATACTTGTGGGTTCCCAACGCCTTGCTGGCCGAGGGGCTGGAAGTCATGCGTTGCTGGGGGTTCACCTATAAATCCAACCTGGTTTGGTACAAGGTGCGCAAGGACGGTGGTCCGGACGGCCGGGGGGTTGGCTTCTACTTCCGCAACGTTACCGAACTCATCCTGTTCGGCGTGCGCGGCCACATGCGCACGCTGCAACCCGGTCGGACTCAAACCAACGTGCTGATTTCGCAAAAACGCGAGCACTCCCGCAAACCCGATCAGGTTTACCCTATCATCGAATCCTGCTCGCCCGGCCCTTACCTGGAATTGTTCGCCCGCTTCCGCCGGCCCGGTTGGGATCAGTGGGGCAACGAGGATGTCGAAGCCAATTCACTGAACGGCATCGCGCTCCGGAAAGGGCATGTGGACTCGCAGGCGGACCCACAAATCCGTCTACTTGAAGTCCCGCGCCAATATCGCGGGCCATCCTGAAACGGCGACCAGAAAAAAGGGGATTGCATCCTCGCAATCCCCGCAAGACCTCCAAGCGATGTGTAGAGGTCAATCAGACGGCAGGCGCCCTCACAGATAGTCGCCCTTGTAGCTCTCCAGCGTCTTGATGTAGTTGGCGCGCTCGAACGCGGTTGGATCGGCGACGTTGCGCTGGCTCATCGAACCTTTCATCTGCTTCACCGACGTGTAGCGGTGCAGCTCCATCCAGGTCTGCAAGCCGTTGTGCAGGGTACCGAGATAATCGATGCCGTTCTTGAGCAGGGCTGAGGTGGTCATCACCACATCGGCGCCCGCCATCAGATACTTGACCACCTCGGTCGCGCTTTGCACGCCGCGGGTCGCGCCCAACGAGGCGCGCAACCGTCCGTGCAGAATAGCGATCCACAGCAATGGCAGACGGATTTCATCTGGCGTGCTCAGTTGCAGGTTCGGCGCTACTTCCAGTTTGTCCAGATCGAAATCGGGCTGGTAGAAGCGATTGAACAACACCAGGGCGTCGGCACCGGCATCGTCCAGCGCCTTGGCCATCGAGCCGATGGCGCTGAAAAACGGGTTCAGCTTGACCGCCACCGGCACGGTCACCGCCGCCTTCACCGCCTTGACGATCTCGATATAGCGCTCCTCGACCGCGCGGCCGCTGGTGGTCAGATCGGCGGGGATGTAGTAGATGTTCAGTTCGATCCCTTTCGCCCCCGCCTCCTGCATCAACTGCGCATATTCGATCCAACCGGTGTTGGTGATGCCGTTGAGGCTGCCGATGATCGGGATGTCCACCGCCGCCGACGCCTGCCGCAGCAGCTCCAGGTAGTTATCCGGGCCGACGGTGTAATCGTCCACCTCCGGGAAGTAGTTCAACGACTCGGCGAAACTCTCGGTGCCGGCAGTCATCAGATACTCCAGCGCCGCGCTCTCGTGTTTCAACTGCTCCTCGAACAGCGAGAACATGACCACGGCCGCCGCGCCGGCGTCTTCGAGGCGCTTGATGTTGGCCACGCTCCCCGACAGTGGCGCGGCCGACGCCACGATGGGATGCTTCAGCTCCATCCCCATGTAACTAGTTGTTAAATCCATGATAATTCCTTCTGCGTGCAGAATGCCGATGGCTGGCGGTTCCGGCTCGCCCGAAACCGCCATACGCCCTTAGGGTTTGTATTTCGGTTGGAACGTGTCGCCGCTGCGAGCCGCCATGTCCTCGTACACCGACCAGCGCCGGTTGATCCCCTGCTGGGCCAGATCCATGAGACGCGTGGCCTCCTTGGGGTTGGTGTGGGCCAGCACCTTGTAGCGCACTTCGTTATAGGCGTAGGTCTTGAGCGGGATCTTCGGGCGCCCGGAATCGAGAACGAACGGATTTTCGTTGGATTCATGCACCATCGGGTTGTAGCGGAACAGCGGCCAGTGTCCACACTCCACCGCCAGATGCTGCTGATCCAGTCCGCGCTGCATGTTGATGCCGTGGGCGATGCAGTGGCTGTAGGCCAAAATCAGCGACGGCCCCCGGTACGCCTCGGCCTCGCGGAAAGCCAGCAGAGACTGCTGGGGGTTGGCGCCCATGGCGATGCGCGCAACATAGACATTGCCATAGGAAATGGCCTGCAACGCAATGTCTTTCTTGCCGATCTGTTTACCCGCCGCCGCAAACTTGGCAACAGCACCCATCGGCGTGGATTTCGACATCTGGCCGCCGGTATTGGAATACACCTCGGTGTCCATCACCAGAATATTCACGTCGCGGCCACTGGACAGCACATGATCGACACCGGACGAGCCGATGTCGTAGGCCCAGCCGTCACCACCAACGATCCAGACACTGCGCCGCACCAACTGGTCGACGATGGACAGCAATTGCTGGGCGCGTGGGTCGTCGATCTCGCGCAAGCGCTGTTTCAGCTCGGCCACCCGGCCCCGCTGCCGGCGGATGTCGGTCTCGGTGGTCTGATCGGCGCTGAGTAACTCATCCACCAGGTTTTCGCCGATTCGCCCAACCAGCGCCTTGAGCAGTTCAGCGGCGTATTCCAGATGCTTGTCGGCGGTCAGACGGAAGCCCAGGCCGAATTCGGCGTTGTCCTCGAACAGTGAGTTGGACCAGGCCGGGCCACGCCCTTCGCTGTTGACCGACCACGGCGTGGTCGGCAGGTTACCGCCGTAGATCGAGGAACAGCCGGTGGCGTTGGCCACCAGCAACCGGTCGCCGAACAATTGCGAGAGCAACTTGACGTAGGGAGTCTCGCCGCACCCGGCACAAGCCCCGGAGAACTCGAACAGCGGCGGCAGGAACTGCACCCCGCGCACCGTGGAGAAGTCCACTCGGCCACGATCCATCTCCGGCAGGGTCTCGAAGAAACGCACATTGGCTTTCTCGTCCTCCAGCACCGGCTCCTTGAGCGCCATGTTGATGGCCTTGCGTCCGGTCTGTTCCTTGCTCTTGGCCGGGCAGACCTCGACGCACAGCCCACAACCCGTGCAGTCTTCCAGATAAACTTGCAGGGTGTAGCGGATATCCGGGAAGCCCCGGGCATCGATGGGCGCGGTCCTGAATGCCTTCGGGGCGCTTTCCAAACTGGCTTCGTTGTAGAACTTGGAGCGAATGACGCCGTGCGGGCAGACCATGCTGCAATTGCCGCACTGGATGCAGACGTCCGGTTCCCAGATCGGTATGAAGTTGGAGATGTTGCGCTTTTCCCATTGGGTGGTGGCGCTGGGATAGGTGCCATCCACCGGCAGGGCGCTGACCGGCAGCTCGTCGCCGCGTCCGGCCATCATCATCGCCGTCACGTTCCGCACGAACTCCGGTGCATTGGCCGATACGGTCGGCGGTAATTCGATGGTGCTGGTCGCCCGCGCCGGCACGGGGATTTCGCGTAGGTTGACCAGCGTGTTGTCCACCGCCTCGAAGTTCTTGCGCACGACCTCCTCGCCCTTGCGCATATAACTCTTTTTGATTGAGTACTTGATCTTCTCGATCGCCTTATCGCGCGGCAGTACCCCCGAAATGGCGAAGAAACAGGTCTGCATGATGGTGTTGATCCGTGTCCCCATGCCGTTGTCGCGAGCCACTTTCTCGGCATTGATGCCGTAGACCTTCAGCTTCTTGGCGACGATCTCTTCCTGCACCGGCCGGGGAATTCGCTCCCAGATCTCCTCCGGTTCATGCGGACTGGTATTCAACAGGAATACGGCGCCCGGCGCGGCGTTCTTGAGCACATCGCCACGGTTGAGGAAATTGAACTGATGGCAGCCGATGAAATTGGCCGACTGCACCAGATAGGGCGAGCGGATCGGTTCCGGCCCAAATCGCAGGTGGGAAACGGTCTGCGAGCCGGATTTCTTGGAGTCGTAGACGAAATAGCCCTGGGCGTAAAACTCCGGGTCGTCGCCGATGATCTTGATCGAGTTCTTGTTGGCGCCGACCGTACCGTCCGCACCCAGTCCGTAGAACATCGCGCGCACCACCTTGTCGGACTCGATCATGAAGCTCGGATCGACATCCAGACTGGTGTGGGTCACGTCGTCGATGATGCCGACGGTGAAATGGTTCTTGGGCTTGTCCTTGCGCAATTCGTCGAACACCGCCTTGCACATTGCCGGCGTGAATTCCTTGGAAGACAGTCCATAGCGGCCGCCGATAACTCGGGGCATGACCGGTGAGGGCAAGGTCCCGGCGGTCTGCGCTTCCACCAGGGTATTGACGACTTCCAAGTACATCGGCTCGCCGGTGGTGCCCGGTTCCTTGGTGCGCTCCAGAACGGCGATGGACTTGACGCTAGCTGGCAATGCCGCCAGGAAATGGCTGGCCGACAGCGGCTGGTAGAGACGAACCTGGAGCACCCCCACCTTTTCGCCGCGCGCATTCAGATAAGCTGCGGTTTCGCAAGCGGTTTCCTGGCCGGAACCCATCAGGATCACCACCCGATCGGCGTTCGGATCACCGAAGTAGTCGAACAGGTTATATTGGCGGCCGGAAATACCCGCGAATTTATCCATGGCCGCCTGCACGATGCCGGGTACCTTGGCATAGAACGGGTTGACCGTTTCGCGGCTCTGGAAATAGACATCGGGGTTCTGGGCGGTACCGCGAATGAATGGCCGATCCGGATTCAATGCCCGGGCGCGATGCGCCAGCACCAAGTCGTCGCGGATCATCGCCCGGATGTCGTCGTCCGACAGCAGGGTAAGCTTGTTCACCTCGTGCGAGGTGCGGAAGCCGTCGAAGAAGTGGATGAAGGGCACCCGCGCTTCCAGGGTGGCCGCCTGGGCGATCAGCGCCATGTCGTGGGCTTCCTGCACCGAACCGGAGGCCAATAGGCAAAAACCGGTCGGGCGCACCGCCATCACGTCCTGATGGTCGCCGAAAATCGACAGCCCCTGCGTCGCCAGCGAGCGGGCGGCGACATGGAATACCGCCGAGGTCAGCTCGCCGGCGATCTTGTACATGTTGGGGATCATCAGCATGAGCCCCTGCGACGCGGTGAAGGTGGTGGTCAGCGCCCCCGTCTGCAACGCGCCGTGCGCCGCGCCGGCCGCGCCGCCCTCACTCTGCATCTCCATGATCAGGGGGACGGTGCCCCAGATGTTCTTGATGCCTTCCGAGGCCCATTGATCCGCCAACTCGGCCATGGTCGAGGACGGAGTGATGGGGTAGATGGTGCAAACTTCGTTAACCCGGTAGGCGACGTAGGCCGCTGCCTCGTTGCCATCGATGGTTGTGACTTGCCGTTCGGTCATTTTACGCTTCTCTCTAAGCCCGCTGGATACCGCGGACGATGGTTTCTTGTTGTCAAACCGTGGGTTCCGACGTTTCGGTCGGCGGTTCTGGAATCATCTCGATGGCGTGGCAGGGGCATTGCTCGAAGCACACCGCGCAACCCGTGCAGAGATCGTAGTCGTAACGATAGCGATTGCCCGGCCCCAGTTTGATGACCGCGTCCTCGGGGCAAGCGCCGAAGCAGCCGTCGCACTCGTAGCAGTTACCGCAGGACAGGCAGCGCTTGGCTTCGTACAACGCCTCTTTCTGGTTCAGGCCACCCACCACTTCCTCGAAACTGCTCTGGCGAATTCTCATCTCCAGATGGCTCTGTGGACGCTGAGCGGCATCGGTGTAGTACCAGACGTGCAGTTTGTCGAAGGTCGCCAGATTGTGCTTGGGCGGCTTGACGTAGGATTCGCCCGTTCGCAACCAGGCGTCGATGTTGCGGGCAGCCTTCTTGCCGTGACCCACCCCGATGGTCACGGTGCGGTCGGAAGGCACCATGTCGCCGCCGGCGAACAGGCCCGGATAGCCGGTCATCATGTTTTCGTTGACCATCACCACGCCGTCGCTCTTGAGCTCCACGCCTGGCACCCGCGTCATGAAGCTGGTGTCCACATCCTGGCCCAGCGCCATGATCAGCGCATCGGCCTCCAGCGTCTCCAACTCGCCGGTCGGGCGCGGTCGGCCATTCTCGTCTATTTCCATCACCTCGACCGTGAAAGTGGTTTCCTCGATGTTCTTGATGGTGCGCAGCCAGTGAATCTTCACGCCTTCTTCCAGCGCCTCGTCGGCCTCGAACTCGAGGGCCGGCATGTGGGCACGGTCGCGGCGATAGATGATCAATGGCTCGTAGCCCAGCCGCTTGGCGACCCGGGCAGCGTCCATAGCGGTGTTGCCGCCGCCGTAAATGGCGACCCGCCGGCCCAGCTTGGGGGCGTTGCCGGATTCCACATCTTTGAGGAAGGTCAGGGCGTCGAACATTTTACCGGCGTCACGAGCCGGGATCTCGGTGCGCTTGCTGATGTGAGCGCCCACGGCGACGAACATGGCGTCGAAGTTGCCGGCCTGTTTCTCGGCCAGCAGATCGTCGACCCGATGGTTGAGCACGATCTTGACGCCCATGTTCTCGATGCGCTTGATCTCGGCGTCCAGCACGTCGCGCGGCAGGCGGTAGGAGGGAATGCCGAAATGCATCATGCCGCCGGCCATCGGGCCAGCCTCATGGATTTCGACGGTATGACCGAGGCGGGTCAGATGGTAGGCGGCGGACAGGCCGCTGGGGCCGGCACCGACCACCAGCACTCGTTTACCGCTGGGGGGAACGGTGATTTCGAACTGCCAGTTTTCCCGTAGCGCCATCTCGCCGAGAAACCGCTCGACGGCGTGAATGCTGACCGAGGAATCCAGCTTGGCGCGGTTGCAGTTGCTCTCGCAGGGGTGGTAGCACACTCGGCCGTGCACCGACGGCATCGGGTTGTCCTGGGTCAGGGTTTGCCAAGCCTCCTTGAAGCGCCCCGCCTGCGCGTGCGTCAGCCAGCCCTGGATGTTCTCGCCCGCCGGACAGGCATTGTTGCAGGTCGGCAGCAGATCCGCGTAGATCGGCCTTTGAATGCGCTGCGGACCTACGTTGTGCTTCTCGTGAGTCAGGTCCAGCGGACGCGTCATGTTGATTGGCTTGTCTGTCATCGTGCTTCTCTTGCAATCGTCTGGTGGTGAAAGATAACCCTCGGCCTGGAGAGGCAGCGAGGGTCCGATGGTTACAACCAGCACCGTCGGTCGTGGTCGTGATCGTTATGACGGTCTTTTAGGTAGCATGGATAGGGCCGAGACGTTGTACAGGGCTGGCTGTCGCGCGGTCATGTCGGGAGGCGTGTATGGAAGGAGCCGGTCGCCCGCGCGTATGCTCGCTAGTATAGCTCGCTAGTAAAGTTAGAACATTTTGCTGGAAAGTGAATAAAGGCTGGCCATAAGCCCCTTCCGCCGCGCGCCCGGCCATAACCCCGACTCGACCCACCCGACAGGAGCACGCCATGAAAGCGCTTATCCTTCCTCAACTTGGCGGTCCCGAGCAGTTGCGCATCGACGAAATTTCCACGCCGGAACCCGGTCCCGGACAGGTCCGCGTGCGCCTGCGCGCTGCCGCGCTCAATCGTCGCGATGTCTGGATTACCCTCGGCCAGTATCCCGGCATCCGCTTGCCGTGCATCCTTGGTTCGGACGGAGCCGGCACGGTCGACGCGCTCGGCCCCGATACCCCGGCGGAGTTGCTCGATCGGCCGGTGGTTGTCTACCCCGCCTACGATTGGGGCGACAACCCCCGCTTCCCCAGCCCGACCTTTCGGGTGCTGGGCATGCCGGACCCAGGCACTTTCGCTGAATATCTTTGTGTTCCCGCCGGCCACGTCTTTGCCAAACCGATGCATCTGAGCTGGGAGCAGGCCGCCGCTATCCCCCTGGCCGGGCTGACCGCCTGGCGGGCGCTGATGACTCAGGCCGCAGCGCAAGCGGGCGAAACCGTGCTGATCACCGGCATCGGTGGCGGGGTGGCCACCTTCGCGCTGAAGTGGGCGGTGGCTCTGGGCGCGCGGACTTTCGTCACCAGCGGCGGTGACGGCAAACTGGAACAGGCCCGGCGGATGGGCGCGGCTGGCGGCGTCAACTACCGCGACGAGCATTGGGCCAAACGATTGGCCGAACTGAGCGGCGGGATGGACGTGGTGATCGATGGCACTGGCGGCCCCTCTTTCAAGGATTGCTTTTCGCTGCTGAAACCGGCCGGGCGGCTGGTCATTTACGGCGCGACGGCTGGCAATCCGCCGCGAGGGTTGGAGATGGCCAAGCTGTTTTTCCGGCAAGCGCGCATTATCGGCTCCACCATGGGTTCACCCGCCGAATTCGCCGATATGCTGCACCTTGTCGCCGAGCATCGCATCGAACCGGCGCTCGACCGGGTTTTTCCGTTCGATCAGGCGGTCGCGGCCCACCAGCGGCTGTTGGCCGGCGAGCAGATGGGCAAGATCGTGCTGCGGCATGGATGAGCTTACCACCGAGCCTGGAGCGGGCGGGCCAGCCGATCCGTGATTTATGATGATAAGTGATAATAAATTGATTTTATTATATTAAAAAATACCGCATATGACGCTTGACGCAGTGTAATACCCGCTTTATACTGCAACGCAACATTCCTAGTGAGTGTTGTCTTCAAATCCTCCTTTGGTGGTTTTTTGCCGGGTCAACTCATTGCCCCGGCATTTTTTTTGCGATCGCAAAAAAAATATTGACGCACTGCAACAAAATCACCTAAGCTACGGATGACATCGTGAGATGTCGTTCTTCTCCACACCTTCCTTTGGTGGTTATTTGCCGGAGCCCGCAAGCTCCGGCTTTTTTATGCATACGACCCGCACGGGTCCGAGGCCGCTCAAGCTGGGAACTTTCTCGGCGTATAGGTTCCGATAGGCAAGCGGCCCCTGTACCCGCCCATTCATCATCCAAGTTCACCCAGCCCCTCGAAGCCCGCCAGCCATGACCGTGCGCCAAATCCGCTTCCCGCCTTATGGAAAATCCCTGCTGTTCTGCATCAGCCTGCTGCCGCTGGCCTGGCTGTGCTGGCTGGTATGGCAAGATCAACTAGGCGCCAATCCGGTGGAGACGCTGAGCCATCGCACCGGCGACTGGAGCCTGCGCTTCCTGCTGCTGACGCTGGCGGTGACACCGTTGCGGCGGCTGAGTGGCTGGAACTGGCTGCTAAAATTCCGGCGGATGCTGGGCCTGTTCGCGTTTTTCTACGTGTGCCTGCATCTGGGCGTGTACCTGATCTTCGACCAATTCTTCGATCTATCGGCCATTTTCGAAGACATCGCCAAGCGCCCTTACATCACGGTCGGCTTCGCCGGCTTTTTGCTGCTGATCCCGTTGGCCGCGACATCCACCAACGGCATGATCAAACGGCTGGGCCGCAACTGGCAGCGCTTACACCGGCTGGTCTACCTGATCGGCGTGCTGGGCGTGGTGCATTACTGGTGGCTGGTCAAGGCCGACATCAGCGAACCCTTGCTGTATGCCGGGCTGGTCGCCGCATTGCTGGGGTATCGAGCATGGTGGTGGAAAACTCAATCCCCCACCGCCGCCCGCTCCACCCGCTGAAAACCGCGTGGCAGCGGCTTACCCCGCCGGCCCCGCTCACCGGCATAGCCGTCCAGATCGGCTGGTTTGAGCTTCAGATCCCGCTTGCCGGCGGTCAACACCAAACTCCGTCCCTGCGGCACGAAAATCAGGGTCGCCAACCGCTCCTCGCCCGGCAGATCGAGAATCCTGTTGCCCTTGCCCTTGGGCAAGCGCGGCAGATCCTTGGTCGGAAACAGCAACAAGCGCCCGCCGCTGCCGACGACCGCCAGTCGATCGGTTTCCAGCCCGGTTACCAGCAGCGGCGGCAGTATCTTCGCCTTCTCCGGCACGGTCAGCACCAGCTTGCCGGCCTTGTTGCGGCTAAGCAGATCGTCGAAGGCGCAGATGAAACCGTAGCCGGCATCGGTGGCCAGCAGGTAGAGATCCTCGGGATTGCCCAGCAGCACGCTGAAAAAACTCGCCCCATCCGGCGGACTGAGCTTGCCGGTTAGCGGCTCGCCATAACCGCGCGCCGAGGCCAGCCCCGCCACCGGCAGGGTGTAGGTCCGCCCGGTGGTGTCCAGAAACACCGCCGACTGGTTGCTACGCCCCTGGGCCTGGGTCAGAAAGCCATCGCCAGATTTGTAGTTCAGCGCCACGGCGTCGATCTCGCGGCCTTTAGCCGCCCGCACCCACCCCTTTTGCGACAGCACCACCACCACTGGCTCGCTGGGGGTCAGACTGGTTTCATCCAGCGCCTGCGCCGGACGCCGTTCCACCAGCGGGCAGCGGCGCCGATCGGCGTAGCGCTTGGCGTCCTCCTGGATTTCCTTGCGGATCAGCCCCTTCAAACGCTGTTCCGAGCCGAGCAATTGTTGTAACTGCGCCAGTTCCTTGCCGAGTTGATCCTGCTCGCCCCGCAGCTTCATCTCCTCCAACCGGGCCAGATGGCGCAGCTTGGTCTCCAGAATGGCCTCGGCCTGAATGTCGGACAGTTGGAAGCGGGCCATCAGCACCGATTTCGGCTTGTCTTCGGTGCGCAGGATGCGAATCACCTCGTCCAGGTTGAGATAGGCGATCAGCAGACCGTCGAGGATATGCAGGCGCTGTTCGACCTGATGGCGCCGATGTTCCAGCCGCCGCCGCACCGTGATCAGGCGATATTGCAGCCATTCCTCAAGAATCTGTCTGAGGTTCTTGACCTGCGGCCGGCCGTCCAGGCCGATCATGTTGAGATTCGCCCGGTAGTTCTTCTCCAAATCCGTGGTGGCGAACAGGTGGTCCATCAGCAGGTCCACGTCCACCCGGTTGGAACGCAGCACCAGCACCAGCCGGGTCGGGTTTTCGTGGTCGGATTCGTCGCGCAGATCCTCGACCATCGGCAACTTTTTTTCCCGCATCTGCGCGGCGATCTGCTCCATGATCCGTGCCCCGGACACCTGATGCGGCAGGGTGGTGATCACCATGTCGCCGTTTTCCCGTTCGAAGCGGGCGCGCAACCGCACCGAACCATTGCCGGTCTGGTACAGCTTGCGGAGTTCCTCGCAGGGGGTAACGATCTCCGCGCCGCCGGGATAATCCGGCGCGGGCACGAACTCGCGGAGTGCGTCCACGTCACTATCGGGATGGTCCAGCAGGTGGACGCAGGCAGCGGCAATTTCGCCGAGGTTGTGCGGTGGAATGTCGGTAGCCATGCCGACGGCAATGCCGGTAATGCCATTGAGCAAGACGTTCGGCAGGCGGGCGGGCAGCCGCACCGGTTCGTCCAGCGTGCCGTCGAAATTGGGTATCCAGTCCACCGTGCCCTGGCCGAGTTCGGACAGCAGCACTTGCGCGAACGGCGTCAGCCGGGCCTCGGTGTAGCGCATGGCCGCGAACGATTTGGGATCGTCCGGCGAACCCCAGTTGCCCTGCCCGTCCACCAGTGGATAGCGGTAGGAGAAGGGCTGGGCCATCAATACCATGGCTTCGTAGCAGGCCGAGTCGCCGTGCGGATGGTACTTGCCGAGCACGTCGCCGACGGTACGGGCGGATTTTTTGTGCTTGGCCCCGGCGCTCAGGCCCAATTCGGACATGGCGTAGACGATGCGCCGCTGCACCGGCTTCAAACCGTCGCCGATGTGGGGCAAGGCTCGATCGAGAATGACGTACATGGAATAATCCAGGTACGCCTTTTCGGTGAAGACTTTCAGCGATACACGTTCGGTACTGTCGGCGGTAAAGGCTAATTCGGTCATTCAGAAATTTCGCTCAAGGATTGGGAAACAGTTCGGCCAAGTCGATGACGGCATCGGGACACAGGATCGGCGCGATCTGGCCGGTACGGCGGCAATCCCGTTGCCGGTACTCGCCGTTGATCGGTTCGCGGTGGATTTCCAATTGTCGATTCTGGATATCCAGTAACCAGACTTCGGGGATACCGTTTTTTGCGTACAGAGGAATTTTGATATCGCGATCATAGCGGAGCGTGCTGTCGGATATTTCAATGA
>JBATDL010000726.1:0-1888 GCA_049663445.1 Candidatus Competibacter sp. | reverse complement strand
TAAAATACTAACTTGATGATTTAAATTATAAATCATCAAGAGTAGCCCTTCGAGAGCTCAGGTTTGAAAATCATGAGGTTAGGAAAGTCAAAAAATGTCTGATAGTGGGCCTATAAAAACAAATTTTGTTTATTTTCAATATGTTGTTTTATATATCGCTGATGCATCTAAAACTGTCCGAACTATTGAACCATCAGAATAATATAACTCGACCATCAAGGATTTTTTACTTGACAAACCTTTCTGGATGGGGGACGAGCTTATAGAGGCGACGGTCTGATCAGGAGAAGCCGGATGGTTTTCACCCAACCGCTATCGTTTATCAGTGAATTTGTTGAAGAATTGGACCGGGGGATTCGGGAATGTGCGCCGAACCGCAAGCTATCGACCGTCCAGCGCTACTGGTTGAGCTTTTGCCTGATGGGAATCCTGCTCTCCAATCAAGTGTGTTGGGCGGCGTTTGAACGGGTCGGCTTAGGGGGTTATCGACAAGCGGCGTTATCGTGGATGTTCCGGCATGGCAAACTCCTTTGGCCGTTGCTGCTCCAGGTCAGCATCCTGCTGATTTTGAATCAGTATCACATCACTGAAGGAGAGTTGGTGGGGGACGATAGCGATCGGCAACGCGCGAAAGTCACCACGCGCATTTTCGCTACCGCCAAGATTTTCGATAAGAAGACCGGGGGCTGGTTCCATGGTCAGACCGTGGTCTTGCTGGTCTTGATCACGGCCAAAGTGAGCCTGCCGGTGGGGTTTCGGTTCTATCAACCCGACCCGGCGGTGGCGACGTGGAAGAAGACGGATGATGTGCTCAAAAAACAAGGTGTGAAGAAGTCCGAACGCCCCTCCAAGCCCGAACCGAATGCGGCCTATCCGAGCCAACTGGACGTGCTGCTGGGGTTGTTGCGCGAATTTAAGTTTTACCATCCGGGTATCCAGATCAAAGCCATCTTGGCGGATGCCCTGTACGGGAGCGCGGCGTGGATGAACCAGGCGGCGCGCCTCTTCCCCCAGACGCAGGTGATCAGCCCACTGAAGAAGACCCAGAACGTGCGGTTTCGGCAGCGCGAGATGACCGCCGCGCAGTATTTCGCCACGCATCCGGGCGTGGCCATGACCTTGCGCATCCGGGGCGGTCCAGCGGTGACCGTGATCCTCGGGGGTGCGCGCCTGTATGTCAGCGCGCATCGGCAAAAGCGGTTGGTCGTGGCCCTCCAGTATCCGGGTGAGGAGGACTATCGGTATCTGGTCGCCAGTGAGATGAGTTGGCGCGCCGTGGACATCGCGTCCGCGTACACTTTGAGATGGCTGGTCGAGGTTTTCCTTGAGGACTGGAAGTTACATGAAGGATGGGGGCGGTTGGCCCCGCAGTGGGACGAAGAGGGGTCAAGCCGTGGCCTGACCCTGAGCCTGCTGTTGGACCACGCCCTCCTCCTTCACCCCCAACAACAAGCCCGCATCGAGAACAAACTGCCGGCATGCACCGTCAGTAGCCTGCAACAGCACTCTCGGATGGAAGCGCTGATCGAGGTGATTCGCGGCATTGTGGATGCCGAGGATCCGCACCAGCGATTGGATGAAATCATGGCGGTCGCCAAGCGGCTCTTTCCATTGAGAGACTCGGCCAAACATATGAACGGCAGAGACTTGGGCCGGTTGGAACCCACCCCGTCATTGAAATATCGGGCGGCGGCCTGTATGGCGTGAACAGCCTGTTCCCAGCGATTCCCGGTCTCTTTCCTAGTCTTTGATTAATAATGGTTTTTTCTCGAAAATTTATCAGTGTTTAATAAAAAATATATTTATAAATCAGTTAGATGAGCAAAAGAGACCGGGAATCGCTGGCGATCCGCAAACAAGCAGGTGATCATTTGCGGGCCGAAAATCG
>JBATDL010000725.1:0-4803 GCA_049663445.1 Candidatus Competibacter sp. | reverse complement strand
ACCTTGCGCTCCAGGGCCCGCACCAGTAGGGCGCGGGTATCGCCGCCCGCTTTCAGCCGCACCCAGAAGAACAGCCCACCATTGGGTATCGTCCACTCGGCCAGATCGCCGAGATGCCGGGTCAGCGCCGCCTGCATGGCGTCGCGCCGTTCGCGGTAGAAGGTCCGCAACCGTTCCAGGTGCGCCGGATAGTCGCGCGAGTTCAGGAACCGAGCGCACCACCATTGACCAATCCGGTTGGTGTGCAGATCGGTGGATTGCTTGAGGCGCACCAGATAAGGATGGACGTCCCCGGAGGCCGCCAGGTAGCCGACCCGCAGGCCGGGGATGCCGGTCTTGGAGAAAGTGCCCATGTACATCCAGGTATTGCCTTCATCCAGCCGGGCGCACAGTGGACCGCGATCCACCGGCTCGTAGACCAGCTCCCGATACGGTTCGTCCTCCAGCAGCGGCGTGCCGGTCTCGCGTAGCACCGCCGCAACCGCCGCGCGGGTGGCTTCGTCGTAACAGACGCCGGCTGGGTTCTGGAAGGTGGGAATCAGATAAACGAACGCCGGTCGCTGGCGTTGGATCGCCTGTCGCAACTGGTCCGGGTCGATGCCGCCGGCTGTCAGCGGCAGTTCCTCGAAGCGGGCGCCGAACAGCCGGAACGATTGCAGCGCCGCCAGATAGCTCGGCGCTTCCACTGCCACCGGCGTGCCGGGATCGATGTAGAGCTTGGAAACCAGATCGATGCCTTGTTGCGAGCCGGTGGTGATCAGGATTTGTTCCGGCCGGCAACGCAAACCGAGATCGACCAACTGCCCGGCGATGGCGGTGCGCAGTTCCGGTTCGCCGTCGGTGGTGCCGTACTGGCTCAAGCCGGGCGGCGGATCGCTCAGATCGAGCGGTGGCATGGCCTCGCGCGCCGGTAGACCACCGGCGAAGGAGATGATGTCGGGTTTCTGGGTCAGGGCGAGCAGTTCCCGAATCAGGGAGCTGGTCAAGCGGTCGACGCGTTCGGAGAACATGAGCGGGATTCCTGGAAGATCAATGCCGGGTTGTCGTCAGCCATTCGTTCTGACGCGGCACCTGCAAATGCCAGCCGCGTTCCTGGAGATTGCGTAGCACTTCCACTGCGTCTTCCTGCCCCAGCTTGCGCGCCGGATCGAGTTCCAGATCCATGACATGGATCGGTTCGCCGAGCAGTTCCAATAGGGCGTCGGGAAGGCTGGAAAAGTCGTCCTTGACGGCGAGATATAGATAGGTGTCCTGTTTCTTACGGCTTTTGTAGATCGTGCATTGCATCGGGGGGCTCCGAAAATCAGAGTGGCGGGCAACAAGGTATAATGCCGACAGAATACAACAATAGAGCCGCATTACCGGGGAGGATGTCGTCATGTATCGGAGTGCCGTCGAACAACGCCGCCGCTCTGCAAGGGACTGATGCTCATGCACATGCTGAGCCTGATCCTGTGGGTGCCTTTTTTCGGAGCGGTGCTGGTCGCTCTGTTGCCGGCGGCTCAGGGGAAATTCATCCGGGGGCTGGCGCTGTTCCATGCCGGTCTGGCGCTGGCCCTGTCGTGGAGCCTGCTGGCCCAGTTCGATCGGAGCACGGCGGCCATCCAGTTGGTGGAGCAGGTGGTCTGGAGTTCCACCATCGGCGTGTCCTACGCGCTGGGCGTCGACGGGCTGTCGCTGCCGATGGTGCTGCTGACCACCCTGCTGGTCGCCGTGGCGCTGCTGGCTTCGGACCGGATCAAGACCGGCGTGAAGGGCTATTACTCCTGGATGCTGGTGCTGGAGTTCGCCATGCTTGGCGTGTTCCTGGCTCAGGACTGGACGCTGTTCTTCATGTTTTGGGAACTCACGCTGATCCCGCTGTTTTTCCTGATCGACCTGTGGGGTGGCGAGAAGCGACACGCCGCCAGCCTCAACTTCGTGCTGTACACCATGGGCGGGGCGATCTTCATTCTGATCGGCATCATCGTAGTTTACCGGCTCACTCCGACCCAGTCGTTCGCGATGGCGGCCATCGCGCAAGCAGCGACGACGCTGCCCCGCGAGAATCAGATGTGGTTGCTGCTGGCGTTTCTGGTCGGGTTTGGGGTGAAAATTCCCATTTTTCCGCTGCACGGCTGGTTGCCGCTCGCTCATGTGGAAGCGCCGAGTCCGGTCAGCATCCTGTTGTCCGGCGTCTTGCTCAAGATGGGTGCCTACGGTCTGCTGCGGGTGGCGCCGATGCTGCCGGAAGGGGCGCTGGCGCTGCAACCGCTGCTGGCCGGTATCGCTCTGGCCAGCATTCTCTACGGTGGTCTGCTGGCGTGGCGGCAGACCGATCTGAAGGCGATGATCGCCTATTCCTCGGTCAGCCACATGGGTGTGGTGGTGCTCGGTATTTCGGCCCTGAACGAGACTGGCCTGTTGGGGGCGGGCTTGCAGATGGTGGCGCATGGCCTGATCGTCGGTGCGCTGTTCCTGCTGATCGGCCTGCTGTACGAACGCACCCACACCCGCCGAATCACCGACTATGGCGCGCTGGTGCGAGTGACGCCCGGCTTTACCCTATTCATTACCCTCGCGCTATTGGCGGGCATGGGCATGCCGGGCCTGATCGGTTTCGTGGCCGAACTGCATGTGCTGATCGGCGGGTTCGAACGCTGGGGCTGGCTGATGCTACTGGCCAGTCTCGGCGTGCTGGTGAGCGCGGCCTACGCGGTCCGAACCCTCGGCCAGTTGTTTGCCGGCCCACCGCGCCCGGAACTGGCGGACCTCCAGGATTTACGGCCGAACGAGTGGCTGGCGGCGGTGCCGCTGGCGGCGGGCCTGTTGATCCTGGGGTTGCAGCCGGCGTCCGCCATCGCCCTCATGCAGGTCACGATCACGCATCTGAGCGCGATCTTTACCTCGAACTGACGAAGGAGCCGGCCATGTCCATGACTGTCGCGCCCGATCGGCCCGCACTCGGGCCACGCCAGATTGTCGAGCAGGCCATCGCCCATCTCGACCATGTGCTGCCCGGCCAGGCGCCGATCCTGAATTTCGTCCATCACAACACCCTGCACGGTTATCAGCACCTGCCGTTCGAGCAGGCGCTGGCGGCGGCCGAGCAACTTACCGGCATTCGCGCCTATCTGCCCGAGGAGAGCTTTCGCGCGCTGTACCGGGCCGGTCGGATTACCGACACGGATCTGGACGCGGCATTCGCCCGGCGGGAAGCACTCGATACCGAAGCCGTGCTGGTCCATGCCGGCGGTCGGGACATCCGCCGGGGCGAGGTGCTGCGCGTTGCGCTGGTCCACGGGGTGGACGCCCTGCCTCTGAGCCAACTGATCTGGCGGATCGAAGAATTCGATATCACCCGGCGCTTTCAGTCCGATGTGCCGGCGACCGTGCGCCAGCGACTGTTGGCGGCGGCCGGACGCGAGGGCATCGCCGGGGAAGCCCGCGCGCTGGAAAGCCTGTGGCACGCCTGCCTGCAAGGTTTGCAACTGCCCGATTTCGACTTGCATCCAGAGGAACTGGAAGATCTGCAAATCAACTTGGCGAAGTCGCTGCTGGCGCGATTCAGAGCCAAGGGCGTGGCCACGGATCAGGGTCCCGTCGTTCACAAACGGATGCAGGCGGATGCTCTGGCGCTGATTGAGCAATCGTTCGCCGAGGTGGGCGAAAAGAGCACCTTGCGGGGATTGCTGCGGGTGTTGACCGGTCAGGATCTACTCGACCAGGTCCGTCCGGTGCTGATCCGCTTGTGCGCCGCCCATTTGGACGAAGGACTGGCGGCCTGGTCTCTGCCCGGCCGGAACGAAGGGCTGTACGCGGCGTGGCGTCGCCTGGCCGAAGGCGATCTGGCCTGGAGCTTCGCCGGTTTGAGCGGCTGGCGCGCGGCGTTGACCCGCTGGCCGGAGCAGCCGCTGGACGCGATCGTCGCCGAGTTGCGACGATTGGGCATCCCCGAGTCGCGTTGGGAAGCTTATTTAACCCGTCTCGCCCTGGAATTGCCCGGCTGGTCGGGGATGATGAATTGGCGGCAACAACACGGCGCTTACCGGGCCAATCGGGAAACGCCGGTCGCGCTGGTGGATTATCTCGCGCTGCGCTTGTGCCTGGACGGTCTGTGGATCGAGCATCTGTGCCGTGAGCATTGGGGACTGGAAGGTTCGTTGCCGGCGCTACGCGATTACTTCACCGCGCGTCCGGCCGAGGCGTTGGTTCGGCAGGCTCTGTACGAAGGACGCCTGCCCGAATATCTGGCCAGTCGGGCGAGAGCGCTGGTGGAGGGAGGAATGGCCCTTTCGCCGCTGACCGCTCTCCCGCGCGGGGAGCAGGGAGCGGAGAACGTGGAAAGGGCCACGCGTGCGCCCTGGGATACCCTCGCCGACATGATTTGGACTTGGCGGCACAGTCCGGTGGCGACGCGGCCCGGTACGCACACGGTCCACGGCAGCGCTTGGCGGCTGTTTCGGCTGACCCAGCATCTCGGGTTGTCCGGTGGCGAGTTGCGCGCGCTGAGCCTGACGGATCTGGAGGCGTTGCTGGCGCCGCTGGACGAATTGCCGGCCGCCCTGCGCGGCGCGCTGTGGCAGTGCGCCTACGAGCACCACTATCGCGATGAGCTGATCAACGCCTTGGCCAACAATCACGGTCGCTGGGCCGCGCACGCGCAACGGCCGCAAGCTCAGATCGTGTTTTGCATCGACGACCGGGAGGAGGGTATCCGTCGCCATCTGGAAGAGCTGAACCCACGGATTGAGACCTTGGGCGCCGCCGGCTTTTTCGGGGTGGTGATGAATTGGCGTGGCCTGGACGACCGCGAGGTCACGC
>JBATDL010000724.1:0-1625 GCA_049663445.1 Candidatus Competibacter sp. | reverse complement strand
ATCCCACCGCCGCGCCGATCACACTACACCGGGGTAGGCCGAAACCACGCCAGTTGAGGATGCAGCTTCACCACCTCGCCGACGATCAACAGTGCCGGCGCGCGGACGCCGGCCTGCTCGATTGCGGCGGGCAATGTGGTCAGCGTAGCGCAAAATACCCGTTGTTCCGGCGTAGTTCCCTGTTCCACCAGCGCCGCCGGCATGTCGTCGGCCATGCCGTGTTCGCGCAACTGGCCACAGATGTAGCCGACACTTTTCAGACCCATATAGAACACCACCGTCTGCCGGGGCTGCGCCAACATCGGCCAGTTCAGATCCAGCGCGCCATCCTTAAGATGGCCGGTCACGAACACGCAAGCCTGGGCATAATCGCGATGGGTCAGCGGAATGCCGGCGTAGGCGGCGCACCCGGCGGCGGCAGTCACGCCCGGCACTACCTGAAACGGGACACCGGACGCCATCAGGGTCTGAATTTCCTCGCCGCCACGCCCGAAGATAAAAGGATCGCCGCCCTTCAGCCGCAGCACCCGCCGACCTTGCAAGGCCAGATCCACCAGCAACTGATTGATATTGTCCTGCGGCCGGGGGTGATGGTCCGGTTCCTTGCCGACAAAAATTCGCTCTACCCGCAGTGCCAGCAGCTCCAAAATGGCAGGAGCGACCAGCCGATCGTATACCACGACATCGGCCTGCTTCATCAAACGAAGCGCCTTAAGTGTCAGTAACTCGGGATCGCCAGGACCGGCGCCCACCAAGTACACCTCACCGACCAAAGATCGCTTTAAGTCTTTCAAACGCGCCGCCATTGTCGTGTGTCCGCTGTCGGAAATCGCGAGTTTCAAATCCTGGTTGCCCACAGCCGGGCGAGCTGGTTAACCTATTATTCATCACGCCATTGCGCATCTCATCCGCCACTGTCCGGATCGACGGCCATGAAATTTCGGGTTCTGTTATCCATCACTCTGGTTCTCACCGCAATTAACGGCGCGATCGTGGTCTATCGTTTTTTGCGACCGCCGCCCAGCCCACCGACCGACCGGGCGCCAACGGACACAACCGCCTCGCCGGTCACGCAACCCTCAACGCCGACGCCGACCCCCGACCAGGTTCCCGGCCAGACCGGGCCGGTGGAACAGCACGCGATGCTATCGCCTCCGCCGTCGCCACACCTTTCAAACCGCATCGCCGACCGGGTACTGGTGGAGAAAAACGCCCGCCGACTGACGCTGTTTCGCAACGACAAACCGATCAAGAGTTATGAAATCGCCCTGGGCCGCCAACCGGTGGGGGCCAAGCAGTTCAAAGGCGACAACAAAACGCCCGAAGGTCACTACGTCATCGACTTCCGCAAGCGGAACAGCTCGTACCACCGCGCCTTGCACATCTCCTATCCCGGTCCTCAGGACGCCGCTTTCGCCACCAAGCAAAAACGCTCGGCCGGCGGAAGCATCATGATTCACGGTTTGCCCAACGGCATGGGGTCGATGGGGCCACTGCATCGACTGCGGGACTGGACGGCGGGCTGCATCGCCGTCACCAACAACGAAATCGAGGAACTCTGGCAAGCGATTCCGGACGGCACGCCGATTGACATTCGGCCATGACGTTCCGGCTTGAGCCGGTCC
>JBATDL010000723.1:0-4725 GCA_049663445.1 Candidatus Competibacter sp. | reverse complement strand
CGGTTGCGCCGGTCGGGCGCGGACTGGACCGAACTGCCGCTGGGCTGGGACGTGGATACGCCGGCCGACCTGCGCCGACTGCGGCGGGTTCAGATCGAGGAGTCGGTCGCGTCGGCATCGCCGAAGTACTCGGCGGTGTAACGCTCGGCGCTCAATTCCGGCGACCAGAAATCCAGCGGCAGGCCGGCTTTCTGTTTGAGCTGGGCCAGGAATACATAGGGGTCGGGTAGCTGTTCCCACACCGCCGGCAGGAAAGTGGCGCGGTAGTGGCGGAACTGGATGATCAGCCCGTCCACGCCCGGCCGTAGTTGCGCCAGCAATTCTGCTTCGGAACTGAATGACAAGGGTTCTGGCGGCGACAGCACCGAAATGTGGATATCCAGCTTTGGGAACTCGTCTTCCCGCAGTTCCGGAAAGCGGGGGTCTTCAAAGGCAGCGGCGAAAGCGTGCGCGGCGACATCTTGCACCAGCGGCTGACGGGCCACCAGCGCGCCGATGCAGCCGCGCAACTGGCCGCCGGTTTCCAAGGTCACGAAGGTTGCCCGTGGCGGGCGCAGGGTTTCCGGGTAGTTGGCCGGTTCCACCTCCAGTGCCTGACCGTGCCGCAGGCCGTGCTGGATCGAGGCCCGTGCCACTTCGAGCAGGGCAGCGCGATCCAGCTTCGATAGCGTTTCAATGGAAGACATAGGCACCATACCCCACCACTTGGTCACGCGAGCCGGCGGTATCGCCGGAATTGCGTAGATCAATGGTTTCGCCGTGCAGGCCCTTGCGCCGGGCCACCCACAGCAGACCGTTGACCGGATTACGCCCGCAAGCCTGTTCGTAGCCGATGTCTTCGAAGCGCAGCGCCTCGATGGCCCTGGACGTGGTGTCGTCCAACAGACGGGCGGTGGAGTAATCGTGATAGTGGCTGAGATCGGAACTGATGACGATCAGGGTTTCCGGCCCACCCCACAATGCTTCCAGCACCGCGCCGACTTCCGCCGGCCGGGCCTCGCCGACCACCAGTGGCACCAGCTTGAAGCGGTCCAGCACTTCCTGCAGGAAGGGCAGATGCACTTCCAGGCTGTGTTCCTGCGCGTGAGCCTGCTCCAGGAAGCCGACCTCGGGCAGTTGCTCCAACTGCTCGATCGCCGCCCGGTCGACCACGATCCGGCCGAGCGGCGTGGCGAAAGCCTCCATGCCGCTGACCGCGATGCCCCGGAAACCGACCCGATGGCTAGGTCCCAGCAACACCACTCGGCGGATGATGTCGCGCGCCGCCCGTAGGCGGGCGTAGGCCGAGGCCGCGACCGGGCCGGAATAGATGTAGCCGGCGTGTGGAACAATGATCGCCTTGGGCGACGGTTCGGCCGGCGGTTCAACCTGATCCAGGAATCCCCGAACCTGGGTCTGTAACTCCGCAGCATCCGCCGGATAGAACAACCCCGCCACAGCGGGGGTACGCACGGTTTGCATGACGACGCCCTCCCGATGAGTTTGCCAACATCGACGCATTTAGAGTATAGAACGTGAAATTAGTCGCAAAATGGTAAAATTCAATAATGGTTTTATGGTCATCAGCGACGGCGCTGACCCAATAACGAAGAGAGCCTTTGCGAAGGAGGCCGCCATGAGCATTACCACCACCAACGATTTTTTCCCTACCGAGTACTGGCACGTCCTCGACGACGGCCGCGTGCAATGCGATGTCTGTCCACGTTTCTGCAAGCTGCATGAAAGCCAGCAGGGCTTGTGCTTCGTGCGCGGCTGCCACGGTGGACGGATCGTGCTGACCAGTTACGGCCGCTCCAGCGGCTTCTGCATTGACCCGATCGAGAAGAAACCGCTCAATCATTTCCTACCGGGCACACCGGTGCTGTCGTTCGGCACCGCCGGTTGCAACCTGGCCTGCAAGTTCTGCCAGAACTGGGACATGAGCAAGTCGCGCGAGATGGATACCCTGGCCGATGCGGCGTCGCCGCTAAAACTGGCTCGGGTCGCTCACGAACTGGGTTGCCGCAGCGTGGCCTACACCTACAACGATCCGGTGATTTTCATGGAGTACGCCATCGACGTGGCGACCGCCTGCCAGGAATACGGGATCAAATCGGTCGCGGTCACCGCCGGCTACATCTGCGACGAACCACGCCGGAATTTCTTCAAGTACATGGACGCCGCCAACGTCGATCTCAAGGGATTTACCGAGGAATTCTACTGGAAGATCTGCGGCGGCCATCTGCAACCGGTGCTGGATACCCTGGTGTACCTGAAGCGGGAAACCAACGTCTGGTTCGAGATCACCACCTTGCTGATTCCCGGCGAAAACGATTCGGACGCGGAACTGGAGGCGCTGACCCAGTGGGTGATGGAAAACCTGGGGTCGGACGTGCCGCTCCATTTCACCGCCTTCCACCCGGACTGGAAGATGCTGAACCACTCGCCGACCCCACCCTCGACCTTGAGCAGAGCCCGGCGGATCGCCATGAAGAACGGCATCCGGTACGCTTATACCGGCAATGTTCACGACGAGAAGGGCGACAGCACCTACTGTCATCAGTGCGGCCAAAAACTGATCGGCCGCGACTGGTACACACTCGGCGTCTGGAATTTGACCGCCGACGGTCACTGCAAGGCCTGCGGCACACCCTGCGCCGGCCTATTTGAAGCACAACCGGGGCTGTGGGGTGCGCGGCGCCGCCCGGTGCGCCTTCGACAGTATGCCGACTAACGATCTGGCGTCCGGGGCGCCGCACTGACCTGCGATGCTGAGCTATCGGCACGGGTTTCACGCCGGCAACTTCGCCGACGTGTTCAAACATGTTCTGCTGGCGCAACTTGTCGGCGCGCTGCGACGCAAGGACAAACCGTTTTGTCTGCTCGACACCCATGCCGGCGCGGGTTGCTACGACCTGCTTTCGGCGGTGGCCCGCAAGAACCGGGAACACGCGGCCGGCATCGACCGGCTGTGGCATCGGCCGGGGCTGGGTCCGGAGCTGACCGAATATCTGGCTGAGGTCCGGGCTTTGAACCCGGACGGGGCGCTGCGCTGGTACCCTGGCTCGCCGCGCATCGCCCGCGCCCTGCTGCGACCGGGCGACCGGCTGATTCTGACCGAACTGCACCCCGCCGAGTATCCGCCGCTCAAGGCGGAATTTGCCGGCGACCGGCAAGTCGCGGTTCACCGCATGGACGGTTACGTCGGTCTCAAGGCGTTCCTGCCGCCCCCAGAGCGGCGCGGTCTGGTGTTGATCGATCCGGCGTTCGAACGGAAAGACGAATTTGAGCGGCTGGTCGAAGCGGTCCGGGCGATTCACCGGCGCTGGGCCGGCGGCATGATCGCGATCTGGTACCCGATCCTCGATCGCGCCCCCAGCCTGCGGTTTCAGCGGATTTTGCGGGAGTCGGGTATTCCCGCGATCCTGTGCGTGGAGCTGGGCCTGTACCCCTACGACACGCCGCTGAGGATGCACGGCTGCGGAATGATCGTCGTCAACTCACCGTGGCGGTTCGATGAAACGCTGAACCGGTTGTTGCCGGAACTGCTGGAGGCGCTGCGCGTTGGCGAACATGGTCAAACCCGGCTGGAATGGCTGGCCCCGGCGCCTTGAACTCAACGATCGCGCCAGTTTCCGACTCCCCAACACCCGACACCTGATACCTGACACCCAACGCTTCGAAAACCATGAGCCACACCACCCTCATCGATGCCCCCACCCTGCACGCCCATCTCAACGACCCGGACTGGGTCGTGATGGATTGCCGCTTCAGCCTGACCGATACCGAAGCCGGCCGCCGGGCCTACCGCGACAGCCACCTTCCCGGCGCCCGTTACGCCCATCTGGACGAAGATCTATCCGGTCCCGTCACACCGGCCACGGGGCGGCATCCACTGCCCGATCCGGAGCGTTTGGCGCAAAAGCTGGGCGAGTGGGGCATCGATCACGACACGCAAGTCGTGGCTTACGACGACATGGGCGGCATGCTGGCGGCGGCGCGATTGTGGTGGCTGCTGCGCTGGCTGGGCCATACCGCCTGCGCGGTGCTGGATGGCGGCCTGTCGGCCTGGCGGCGGGCGGGCTTGCCGCTGACCGCCGAGATACCCGCCGCGCGGCCGACCGTTTTCACGTCCCGACCGGACAACGGATTATGGGTGAGCACGGAGCAGGTGTTGACCCTACCGGCGGCGGATGTGCTGCTGGATGCCCGGGCGGCGGCGCGCTATCGGGGAGAAATGGAGCCGATCGATCCGATCGCCGGCCACATTCCGGGCGCGCTGAACCTGCCGACGGACAGCAATCTGACGCCAGAGGGGCATTTTCTGCCCTTCGCCGCGCTGCGGGAGCGCTTTGCGGCAGCGCTGGGCGACCGGTCGCCGGCAAGCGTGATCCACGCCTGTGGCTCCGGGGTAACCGCCTGCCACAACCTGCTGGCGATGGAAACCGTTGGCTTGTGTGGCTCGCGGCTATACGCCGGCTCGTGGAGTGAGTGGATTCGCGATCCCCGACGCGTGGTCGCCACCGGCGAGGATTAAAGCCCGCATTTTCACGTTTTCAACCCAAAACCGGGAATAACCGAAGAATGCCGAAACCCCTCTTCGCGATCTTTGCAACGCTCTTCATCGCCTCGGCCATCAGCGCCTGCGCCTTGCAACCGCTAAGTGACTTGACGGCGGTTCCGTCCGCCGAGACAGCGGCGACGGTTCCCACGCCTTATGTGGACTACTGGCAAACCCGCGATCCC
>JBATDL010000722.1:0-4465 GCA_049663445.1 Candidatus Competibacter sp. | reverse complement strand
GGGTTTACCTGCTAAACGCCCAGATCGAATACGGCCTTAGCGAGCCGGCCCTGGACGCGCTGCAAAACGGGGTACCGCTCACCATCGAGCTGCTGATGGAAGTGCGGCGGCGGCGCTCGTGGGTGTGGGATGAAACGGTCTATTCGTTGGCGCAACGCTTCCGCCTCGAATACCATGCACTGAGCCGGCAATATCTGGTCCGTAATCTCAACAGCGGCGAGCGCCGCAGCTTCTCCAGCCGCCCGGCCGCACTGCGGTTCATGGGCCAAATTCACGAATTCCCGCTGCTTGACAGCGGCTTGCTGGCGCCGGATCAGCGCTACGAAGGTGCTTTGCAGGCACGGCTCGATCTCGATACCTTGCCGGCGCCCCTACGGTTGTTCGCCTATTTTTCCGAGGACTGGCGACTGATTAGTGAGTGGTACTCATGGTCGCTTTGATCCGCCGGCTTGCCCGTGGCCAGGGGCTGTCTCCCGTGCTGGTGCTGCTGGGGTTGCTGTTGGTCATGCTGGTGCTGGTGGCGGGCGCCACCACCAACTCGACCCACTTCGAACAAATGTATGCTTGGTTGCTGGTGGCCAGTGCCGTCGGCTTGGCGGCGCTGGCGGCGCTGATTCTCTACAATCTGATCAGCTTGCTCGGCCTGTACCGCCGTCAGGTTCCCGGCGCGCGACTGACCTTGCGGTTGGTGGGGATCTTTGCCGTGCTGGCCATCACACCGGTGGCGCTGGTTTACGGTTTCTCTCTGAATTTCTTGCAGCGAGGTATTGATAGCTGGTTCAACGTTCAGGTGGACCGTGGCTTGGAAGACGCTCTGGAACTCAGTCGCACCGCATTGGATCTGCGAATGCGCGACGTGCTCAAGCAGACCGTGCGGATCGCCGACAGCGTCGCCGACAGCGACGGAGAGCAGGTGGCCCGGCGTCTGGACGATCTGCTCGATTTCGGCGAGGCCTCCGAGCTGACCCTGTTCGGCCGCGGTAGTCGCATCATCGCGACCGCTACCGCCTATCCATCGTCGGCTTTGCCGGAGCCGCCGCCGGATACGGTGCTGTTGCAGGTGCGGCAGGGTCGCAATTATGTGGGCCTGGAGCCGATCCGTGACACAGGGTTCCATATTCGCGTGGTGGTGCGGGTCACCAACTTCGGCAACGAGGATCGGCTGCTGCAAGCACTGTTCCCGGTGACCGACCGGCTCAGCCTGTTGGCCGACGCAGTGCAGGCGGCCTTCGACAGCTATAAGGAGTTGATCTTCTTGCGGGCGCCGCTGAAGGCCAGCTTCACGCTGATTCTGTCCCTGGCGCTGTTGCTGGCGGTGCTAGCGGCGTTCTGGGCCGCGTTCTACACCGCGCACCGGCTGGTGCGGCCGCTGCGCGAACTGGCCGCCGGCACTCAAGCGGTCGCCGCCGGCCAGTTCGATAAGCAACTGGCGCGCACCGGTACCGACGAACTGGGATTTCTGGTGCAATCCTTCAACCAGATGACCCGCAACCTGGCGCAGGCGCGCGACGCCGCGCAGCACAGCCAGGAACTGGTCGAAAGCCAGCGCGCCTATTTGGAGACAGTGCTGGCGCGGTTGTCGTCCGGGGTCCTGACCATCGATCAGGCTGGTCGCCTGCAAACCTGCAACGAGGCGGCCAGCCAAATCCTGGGGGTGGATTTGCAGGCTTTCGTCGGTACCCACAGCCAGCGGATCGCCGTCGAACAGCCGGTATTGCAGGATTTGATCGAGGCGATCACCCCGCAGCTCACCCAAGGTGGCGACTGGCGGCAGGAGATCACCTGGTTCAGCGGCGCTGGCCGACGTATTCTCATGTGCCGCGGCAGCTCGTTACCGGATGCGGTCGGTCTGCGCGGCGGTCACGTCGTGGTCTTCGACGATATTACCCATTTAATGCAGGCCGAACGCGACGCCGCCTGGGCGGAAGTGGCACGCCGGTTGGCCCACGAAATCAAGAACCCGCTGACGCCGATCCAACTGGCCACCGAGCGCATCCGCCACAAGTACCTCAAACAGTTCGATGCCGAACAGGGCCGGGTGCTGGATCGCGGTACCCACACCATCATCCAACAGGTGCAGGCGATGAAGGAGATGGTGGACGCCTTCAACGAATACGCCCGCCCACCGCGCCTGCGACTGGAGCCGGTGGAAATGAACGAATTTATCGCCGAGGTGCTTTATCTGTACCGCGATTATCCGGCTGGTGTGGAGATCAAGCTGGATCTGGCCCGCGAGCCGCTGCCGATCAATGCCGACAAGGGCCGGCTGCGCCAGTTGCTGCACAACCTGGTCAAAAATTCGATTGAAGCCATCGGCGACGGCCACGGTTCGACCTTGTGGATCGGCGCCGCCCGCGAGCATGTGACCGGAGCCGATTGCGCCCAACTGAGCCTGCGCGACGACGGCCCCGGTTTCCCCGACAATATCCTGAACAGCGCCTTCGAGCCCTATGTGACTACCAAACCCAAAGGAACCGGACTAGGATTGGCCATCGTCAAGAAAATCGTTGAAGAACACGGGGGATGGATCCAGTTGGAATCGCCGGCGGATGGTGGCGCCCGGGTCGTGGTCCGGTTGCCGCTGCATAGCAGCGCCGGGTCTCCGGTCCCGCCCGCCGGTCCCGCCGTGCCGTTAAATGCCGATAAGGAGGCCGGATGAGCGCATCTTATATTTTGGTGGTCGATGATGAGCCGGACATTCGCGATCTGGTGAAGGAAATCCTGGAAGATGAGGGTTATAGCGTAGCTATCGCGGAGAATGCCGCTGCGGCTCGCGAAGCCCGCCGCGCCCAGCGGCCCGATTTGATCCTGCTCGATATCTGGATGCCGGACACTGATGGCATCACCCTACTGAAGGAATGGAGCGAGGGCGACCATCTGCCTTGCCCGGTGATCATGATGTCCGGCCACGGTACGGTCGAGACTGCGGTCGAGGCGACCCGGCTGGGCGCCTACGATTTCATCGAGAAGCCGTTGTCGATGGCCAAATTGCTGCTGACCGTGGAGCGGGCGCTGGATGCGGACCGGCTGGCGCGGGAAAATCAGAACCTGCGTCGGCAGCAGCGGATCGTCACCGAGCCGGTCGGTCGCAGCGAGGTCGTGCAACGATTGCGCGCCCAAGTGCTCAAGATCGCCCAGCACGATGCGCCGGTGCTGGTTTTCGGCGAACCCGGGACCGGTAAGGAGGTTTATGCCCGCTTCCTGCACGCGCACAGCCCACGCCGCAATGGCCCATTCGTGGATGTGGGAGTGGGTTCCATCGCTCGTGAAAACGCCAGTCTGGAACTGTTCGGCTCCGAGCAGGGTGAGCGGATTCACTACGGCCGGCTGGAGCAGGCTAGTGGCGGCACCCTGTTCCTCGACGAACTGGCCGACATGGATCTTGAAGCCCAGGCCAAGCTGGCCAGCGCCCTGGAAAACGGCGCCTTCCTGCGCATCGGCGGCAAGGAGCCGGTGCGGGTCAACGTGCGGGTAGCGGCTGCTACCCACCGCGATCTGGAGCAGGAGGTGGCGACCGGGCGGTTTCGCGAGGATTTGTACTATCAATTGAACGTGGTGCCGATCAAGTTGCCGCCGCTGCGCGATCACATCGAGGATGTGCCGGAACTGCTGAATTACTACATCGGCTATTTCGTCGATCAGGAAGGGTTAACCTACCGCCATTTCACCTTGGCGGCCCAGAATCGGCTGCGCAACTACAGCTGGCCCGGTAACATCCGCGAACTGAAGAACCTGGTGCAGCGCCTGCTGATTCTGGGCGGCGAAGAGGAAATCGCGCTGGAGGAAGTGGATGCCGCCGTGCGCGGCGTCACCACCACCAAATCCCAGGATGTCGGCAGTATTCCCCTGAACCTGCCGCTGCGCGAAGCGCGGGAACAGTTCGAGCGAACCTATCTGATGCAGCAGTTCCGCGAATGCGAGGGCAATGTGGCGCGGTTGGCTGATCGGGTCGGCATGGAGCGCACCAACCTCTATCGCAAGCTGCGCGCCCTGGGTATCGATCCCAAGAAGGCGCTGGATGAGTGAGGGCGGTTTATGAAGATCGTAATGCTCGGCGCCGGGCAGGTGGGCGGTTCGGTCGCGCACATTCTGGCGAGCGAGGCCAACGACGTCACCGTGGTCGACGCCAACGGCGAGCGGTTGCAGGCGTTGCAGGACCGGCTGGATATCCGCACCGTCTGTGGTCACGCCGCCTATCCGGGCATTTTGGAGCAGGCCGGCATCGCCGACGCCGATATGCTGATCGCGCTGACCGACAACGACGAAGTCAATATGATCGCCTGTCAGGTGGCCCACACGCTGTTCAACACCCCGACCAAGATCGCGCGGGTTCGGGCGGGTGGCTATATCGCCTATCAGGATCGCTTGTTCGGGGACGAAGCGCTGCCGGTCAATGTGCTAATCAGCCCCGAACAACTGGTGACGGACTACATCCGCCACATCATTGAGCATCCCGGCTCCTTGC
>JBATDL010000721.1:0-2539 GCA_049663445.1 Candidatus Competibacter sp. | reverse complement strand
GCACATTCTCGAACGCCCGCGCCATGCCTTCCACCACCGCCGGTCCAGCCAGGGTATTGCCCTGAGCCGAGCAATATTCGCCATGGTAATCGCCGGCCCAGTCGAAACAGCGCGCGCCGGTGAAACTGGCCGTGCGTCCTTGCGCATCAATGATTCCCACCTGCCGAACATCGCGTTGAGGGTCGCCACCGATCAGGATTTCCAGCGCCTGCGTGGGCGAAGCGCCGTTTTCCAGCAGCGCCAGCCCACGCGGACCGAAACTGGTGTTGCAATAGGACTGGGTCGCCACCGCGCCCACGCCAGCCTTGGCGAAGGGGATGGAGATGCCGACGTTGGGAAACTTGGACTGCACAGCCACGCCCAGATCGCCGTTGGCGGGATCGAAGGCGACGATGGAAAAGGTCATGGGGTTCTCCTCGAAGTTCAGGTGAGCCGTTCGATCAGTGCGGCCTGTTGGGGATACTGATGGATGAGTGTAACGCGGTCAGCCAGTTCGAAATCGGCGAAATCGAAACCGGGCGCCACGGTACAACCCAACAGACTGAAGCCGGCAGGATCGTCCACAGTCGCCCCAAACCAGCAACCGGCGGGAATGGCAATTTGCAGGTGTTGGCCGGCGGCGGGATCGGCGCCCAGCTGGATCGCGGTGTAACCTCCCCGCGGGTCCAGGCGATGGAGGGTCAGCGCCGAACCGAGGTGGAAATGCCAGAGTTCGTCCGATTTCAGGCGGTGCAGGCGGGACTGCTGGCCACCCTTCAGCAAGTAGAAAATCGCGGTCGCCACCGGGCGTGGCCCGTTTCGATCGGGCAAATCCAAGGTGAGTCCGGCAGTGTAACTGCGGCGGAAATAGCCGCCTTCGGGATGCGGCGCAAGTTGCAGATGAGCGATCCAGTCGTCGGCGGTCATGACGTGCCGCCACAGACCGGACAAGCCGGGTCGCGACGCACCTTCAGCGTCCGCCACTCCATTCGCTTGGCATCCAGCAGTAATAGCCGGCCGGCGAGCGTTTCCTCGAGGCCCGCCAGCACCTTGATCGCCTCCAGCGCTTGAATACTGCCGATGATCCCGACCACCGGCGCCAGCACGCCGGTTTGGGCACAGGTTTCCGTATTTATCTCCGCGTCGCGGTACAGGCAGCGATAACAGGCGCCCTCCCCGCCCGGCCGCCAGACCAGCACCTGTCCTTCCAATCGGATCGCCGCGCCGGTGACCAGCGGCACGCCGGCCCGCACGCAGGCGGCGTTGATCGCCAATCGGGTCAGCAGATTGTCGCAGGCATCCACCACCACGTCGGCCTGGCGGACCTGCTCGCGCAACTCCATCTCGTCCAGGGCTTTGGGAAGAGCCGCCACATCGATCAGAGGATTGAGCGCCAGCAGGGTATCGCGGGCCGATTCGACCTTGGGCCGGCCGATGTCGGCGGTGCGGTGCACGATCTGTCGTTGCAGGTTGGACAGATCCACGGTGTCGAAATCGACCAGCGTCAACCGCCCCACCCCGGCGGCGGCCAGATACATCGCCACCGGCGAACCCAGTCCGCCCAGACCGACGATCAGCGCGCGGGATCGGTGCAGTCGCTCTTGACCATCGATATCGAAATCCGGCAGCAGGATTTGCCGGCCGTAGCGCAACAGTTCGTCGTCGGTCATGACGGTTCCAGTGGATGAGGGTTCACGGCGGGAACAGGATTGATTGTAGTCGGCGAGACCCGCGCCTCGCACCCTCATTGTGGCCGGCAAGCTGGTAAACTGGGCGACTATGCTGACCCTACGCCAACTCTCTCTGCAACGCGGTGGCAAGCCGCTGTTCGATAACGTGTCGCTGACCGTGCATCCCGGCTGGAAAGTCGGGTTGACCGGCGCCAACGGCAGCGGCAAATCCACCCTATTCGCCCTGCTGCGCGACGAACTGCACCCCGACACCGGTAATCTCGATGTGCCGCCGCGTTGGACGCTGGCCCACGTCGCCCAGGAAACCCCGGCCCTGCCGACGCCGGCGCTGGAATTTGTGCTGGACGGCGACGCCGAGTTGCGCCAGATCGAACGCGACCTGCTCGCCGCCGAGGCCGCTCACGACGGCACGCGGCAGGCGGAGTTACATGCGCATTTCGACACCATCGACGGTTACAGCGCCCGCGCCCGCGCCGGCAAGTTGATGGCCGGGCTGGGTTTTTCCGTCGATCAACTGGAACGGCCGGTCGCCGAATTCTCCGGCGGTTGGCGGGTACGACTGAATCTGGCCCAGGCGCTGATGTGCCGCTCCGATCTGCTGCTGCTGGACGAGCCGACCAACCACCTTGATCTCGACGCCGTGCTGTGGTTGGAACAATGGCTGCGCACCTATTCGGGCACCTTGTTGCTGATCTCTCACGACCGCGACGTGCTGGACAATGTGGTCGATCACATCGTCCACATCGACCAGCGACGTATCACGCTCTACACCGGCAACTACGCCGCCTTCGAGGACCAACGCGCGGCGCGACTGGCCTTGCAGCAGGCGGCCTATGAGAAACAACAGCGGGAAATCGCCCACCTGGAAA
>JBATDL010000720.1:0-1990 GCA_049663445.1 Candidatus Competibacter sp. | reverse complement strand
CCACGTACCAATCCTACTGCGGTGCTCAGATCTTCGAAGTCGTGGGGTTGGCCGACGAGTTTGTTCACCGCTTCTTCACCGGCACCCAGGGTGCCATCGAAGGCGTGGGCTTGAACGAGATTGCGCATGAAGCGGTGCGCCGGCATCGGCTGGCTTTCGGTGATGCCCTGCTCTATCGCAATGCCCTGGATGTGGGCGGTGAATTGGCCTATCGGATTCGCGGCGAACAGCATGCCTGGACCCCGGAAACCATCTCCCTGCTCCAGCACGCGGTTCGCTCCGGTGATTACGAGCAATTCAAGCAGTACAGCCGGGTCATGAACGATCAAAGCGACCACCTGCGCAACCTGCGCGGCCTGTTCGAATTCCGCTTCGCCAACCAGCCCCTGTCGCTTGATGAAGTAGAACCGGCCAGCGAGATCGTCAAGCGCATGGCCACCGGCGCGATGTCCTTCGGTTCGATTTCCTGGGAAGCGCACACCACCCTGGCGATCGCCATGAACCGGCTCGGCGCCAAATCCAACACCGGCGAAGGCGGCGAGGATCCCGAACGCTATCAGCCGCTGGACAACGGTGATTTCGCGCGTTCGGCCATCAAGCAGGTGGCTTCTGGCCGCTTTGGCGTCACCACCGAGTATCTGGTCAACGCCGACGCCATCCAGATCAAGATGGCCCAGGGCGCCAAGCCTGGCGAGGGCGGCCAGTTGCCCGGTCATAAGGTCAACGACTGGATTGCCCGGGTCCGTCATTCCACCTCGGGCGTCGGCCTGATCTCGCCGCCGCCACACCACGACATCTATTCCATCGAGGATCTGGCGCAACTGATTTTCGACCTCAAAAGTGTTAATCCCGAGGCGGCCATCAGCGTCAAATTGGTTTCCGAAATCGGCGTCGGCACGGTGGCGGCGGGCGTGGCCAAAGCACATGCCGATCACGTCACGATCTCCGGTGAGGATGGCGGTACCGGCGCCAGCCCGCTGACTTCAACCCAGAACGCCGGCTCCCCTTGGGAAATCGGCCTCGCCGAGACCCATCAGACCCTGGTGCGTAACCAGTTGCGCGGGCGCATCGCGGTGCAGGTTGACGGTGGCCTGCGCACCGGGCGCGACATCGTAATCGGCGCGTTGCTGGGAGCCGACGAGTGTGGCTTCGGTACTGCCGCCCTAATCGCCGCCGGCTGCGTGATGATGCGCAAGTGCCATCTCAACACCTGCCCGGTGGGCGTCGCCACCCAGGACCCGGAACTGCGCAAGCGTTTTTCCGGCCAACCCGCCCATGTGATCAACCTGTTCACCTTCCTGATTCAGGAAGTACGCGAGTTGATGGCGCAACTCGGTTTCCACACCTTCAACGAGATGATCGGTCGTTCCGACCGGCTCGATATGCGCCGGGCCATCCATCACTGGAAGGCGCGTGGCTTGGATTTCAGCCGCTTGCTGGCCACCCCACCAGCCCCTCCGGGCGTGGCGGTCTATCACTGCGAGTCACAGGATCATGGTCTGGACAGCGTGCTGGATCGTCAGTTGATTGCCCAGGCGCAGCCGGCTTTAGAGGAACAGCGGCCGGTGCGCATGGATCTGCGGGTGCGTAACACCGACCGCACGGTTGGCGCCATGCTGTCCGGTCAGGTGGCCAAGCGCTACGGTCACCAGGGGTTGCCGGACGGTGCTATCCACATTCATCTTAAGGGTACCGCCGGCCAAAGCTTCGGCGCCTTCCTGGCGCACGGTGTCACGCTCGAACTGGCCGGCGAGGCGAACGACTACGTCGGTAAGGGAATTAGCGGTGGGCGAATTGTCATTTATCCGCCCCGTGAAAGCACCTTGCGCGCCGAGGACAATATCATTGTCGGCAACACCGTGTTGTACGGCGCCATCGCTGGTGAATGCTATTTTCGCGGCGTGGCGGGTGAACGCTTCGCGGTACGCAATTCCGGCGCTTTGACCGTGGTGGAGGGCGCCGGTGACCACGGCTGCGAGTACATGACCGG
>JBATDL010000719.1:0-3157 GCA_049663445.1 Candidatus Competibacter sp. | reverse complement strand
ACGCCCGAACCCGCCTCACTGCTTCGTGGTACATTTTTCGGCGATACTCAGCGGGAGCGCCGGCGACCGGACATTCGGAAATCCCTGTCCTCGAAATACCCAGGGCGCTCCCGTCCATCAAGAACACCACTGTCATGAGGATGGCCGAAATGAAAGTTGAGCTTTTGGTTCAAAATGTGAAATGCGGGGGTTGCGCCAGCGCGATTCAAACCGGCTTGAGCAAGGATACCCGGGTCAAGGGAGTCACGGTAGACGTGCCAACCGGCCGGGTGAGCGTGGAAACCGAAGGGGATATTGGAGCGGAACTGCGTGTGGCGCTGCAAGCGTTGGGGTATCCGGAAAAAATCGCCTGAACGAATGCGGCGGCCGGAGGAAACACCGCCTCTCCCGCCGCCGCAATAGATGTTCGCGATTAGAAACGGGTACCGATGTTAATGCCGACCACCCAGGGATCGATGGCGACCGTACCGAGGCTGGCCCCATTCAGCTTGGCTTTGGTATCGATGTCCATATAGCCGACGACGCCGTTCATGAACCAGTTCGGCGCCACATCGATATCGACCCCCAATTCCCCCGCCAGACCCCAGGAAGGATCCAGTTTGAGGCTGGTGCCGGACAGAGCGCCGGTAGTCTTTTCATTCCAGAAAAAGGTGTAGTTCAGACCGATGCCGGCATACGGGCGGATGTTGCTGGTCGGCATGAAGTGATACTGCACGAAGAGTGTCGGGGGCAACTGAAAAGTATTGGCCACCTTGCCGGCGCCCGTCAGCTCGATGTCGTGCTTGAACGGCAGGGCGAGGAGCAACTCGACACCGATGTTGGGGTTGACCATGTAGGTGAAGTTGAAACCCAGACTATAGCCGTCGTCCACGTTGAGATCGACGCCGGGCTGGCCCAGGACACTGGTCAAGTTGTCTGATTTAGGAAATACCCCCCAGGCACCGGCTCGAGCCAGCCAGTCGCCCGCTTCATAGGCCTGCGCCGTCGCACCCGCTAGAAAAGCGCCCGCCAGGGCCGCCGCCACCGCGCTTTTAACCAGTTTCGAAGACATGATGCGTTCCCTTATTTATTAAATTGTGTATGTGGATGGTGAATTAAAAGACCGCATTGCAGCAAGGTTATTGTGTGCTACTCGCAACACTTTCGTCAAAAAAAATGAGGCGTATCAACCAAGAAAAAAACTAATGCTCCTGTCCTTCATCCAGGGGGGGTAGCACCTGCATGACCTCTTCGAAGGTGGTCAAGCCAGCGGCGATCTGACAGGCGGCGCTAACCCGCAGCGGGCGCATACCCTGTTCGAAGGCGCCGCGCCGCACGGTCTCCTCGTCCGTCTCCGTCCGAAACAATCGGCGCAATTCCGGCGTCACCATCAACAGCTCGTACAAACCCACGCGGCCCAGATAGCCGGTCTTGCGGCATTCCGGACAGCCGTGCGGTACGCCGACGGCGGTGGGTTTCGGCAGCGGCCAGGGCCGGACCAGCGCCTCCCACAGTCCATCCTCGATCTGGCCCATCGTCTTACAGTGTGGACAAAGCGTGCGTACCAGCCGTTGTGCCATAACCCCGATCAACACGTTTTGAATCAAGTAATACGGCACGCCCAGATCGAGCAGACGGGTCACCGCCGAAACGGCGTCGTTGGTGTGCAGGGTGGACAGCACCAGATGTCCGGTCAGTGCCGCCTGCACTGCCATCTGCGCGGCCGCCAGGTCGCGGATTTCGCCGACCATGATGATGTCGGGGTCTTGCCGCAGCAGGGTACGAATGCCTTGTTCGAAGGTCAGATCGATGGCCGGTTGTACCTGCATCTGATTAAGCTCCGGCACGATCATTTCGATCGGATCCTCGACCGTGCAAATGTTGACTTCCGGAACCGCCAACTGCTTGAGCGTGGTGTACAGGGTGGTGGTCTTGCCGGAACCGGTCGGCCCGGTCACCAGCACAATGCCGTGCGGCCGGGCGATCATTTTGCGCCACACCGCTTCCTCGGCTGGGGCAAAACCCAGCTCGCCAAACCGCTTGGTCACGGTATCCGGATCGAAAATCCGCAGCACGCACTTCTCACCGAAAGCGGTGGGCATGGTGGACAGCCGCAGTTCGACCTCCCGCCCGGCCGGAGTGCGGGTCTTGAGGCGGCCATCCTGCGGGCGGCGCTTTTCGGCCACATCCATCCGCCCCAGAATCTTGATGCGGCTGGTGACCGCGCTCATCACCACCGGTGGCAACTGATAGATCGCATTTAGCACGCCGTCGATGCGAAAGCGGATCTGGCCCTGCTCGCGGCGCGGCTCCAGATGGATATCGCTAGCGCGCTGGGCGAAAGCGTATTGCAATAGCCAGTCCACGATCTGCACGATCGGCCGCTCGTCGGCGCTCAGCTCGCCGCGCCGCCCCAGTTCCAGCAACTGCTCGAAATTGAGGATACCCGAGGCTGGCTCCGCCGATCCCTGCATCGCGCCCCGCACCGAGCGCGACACGCCGTAGAACTCCATCTGATAGCGGTTGATGTCCAGCGGGCTGGCGATGACCCGCTCGATTTCCTTGCGCAGGGTTTGCCGCAGGATGTCCTGCCACTCGGTCAGGTAGGGCTCGGTGGTGGCGAACACCACCCGGGTCGCGTCCACCGCGACCGGCAGGATTTGATAGCGAGCGGCGTACTCGTAGGACACGAACGGCAGCAGCCGCTCGACTGCGGCGATGTCCAGCTTGAGGGGATCGATGCGCAGATACGGCAGCCCGACCTTGCCGGCCAGCCACTCGGTCAGCAGTTCCAGGCTTAGCACCTGATGCGGTGGCTGAAGCTGGCGCAACTGCTTGTTGGCGATCACCACCAGCGGATGCAACTCACCGCCCTCCGATCGGACGCCCAGTCCGGCCCGGTCGGCGTCCGCCTTGGCCACCAGCCCGTCGGCCACCAACACATCGAGCACTTCCTTGAGACTCAGCCGATGCGGCGGGACACGCGGCCGGGACGACGGACCCGAAAGGGAATCGGCGTTCGAGGCGGGACGGAACGCCGGCGCGGTAAAATCCGGTGGACTCACAGCGTTTCCAGCTTGGCGTAGGCCACCACCAGCCACTTGGCGCCGCCCGCCGCCGGGAAATCGATGCGCGCCCGGGCGTGATAACCGGCGCCCTCGACCTCCAACACCACGCC
>JBATDL010000718.1:0-2584 GCA_049663445.1 Candidatus Competibacter sp. | reverse complement strand
CGATGCCCTCGATCCGCGCGACGGCATCCGGTACGCCGCCATGGACAAAGCCTACGACAGCAACGCCATCCGCGCCCAGCTCGACGCCAAGGGTATCACCCCGGTCATCCCGCCCAAGGCGAACCGCTTGGATCGCATCGTCTACGATAAGGAACGCTACAAACAGCGCAACAAAGTCGAACGCCTTTTTAATAAACTCAAACAATTCCGCCGAGTCGCCACCCGCTATGAAAAACTCAAAGTCCACTTCCTGGCTTTCGTCACCCTCGCCCTCATCGTGATCATGCTCCGCTAGCAATTTTGTGAACACGACCTAGTAGGCTGCCGCAAAAGTTTTGACAGGTTCTCGTTCCCACGCTCCAGCGTGGAATGCTGAACGCGACGCTGGAGCGTCTGGACGTGCTCCCACGCTGGAGCATGGGAGCCAGGCGCTCTAAGCGCTACCTGTCAGAATTTATGCGTCAATCCACTAGGCGCGCCGTGAAGCGTTGCGCTAAATCCGCAAGCCCTGGTGCATGTTTTCGCCGTAGAAGATTTCCGCCATTTCCCGCCGCAGGCGCCGCTCGATTTCCGCCTGCTCGCGCGGGGGCATGTCCTGTTTGTCGACGCTGAACAAGTAATTGTTCAACTCGAAGTCTTTCAGGATCATTTTGGTGTGGAAGATATATTCCTGATAGACGTTCACGTCGATCATCCGATACCGCTCTCGGGTGTCCCTGGAAAGATAGCTCTGGATCGAACTGATCGGGTGGTCGATGAAATGCTTCTTGCCGGCCACGTCGCGGGTAAAGCCCCGCACTCGATAGTCGATGGTGACGATGTCGGATTCGAAGCGGTGGATCAGATAGTTCAGCGCCTTGAGCGGGGAGATGCGACCGCAGGTCGATACGTCGATATCGGCCCGGAGGGTGCTGATACCGTTGTCGGGGTGGCTGTCCGGATAGGTGTGAACCGTAATGTGGCTCTTATCCAGATGGCAGACCACCGCTTCCGGCAGCGGGCCGGGCGACTCCGTGTTGGACAGCCGGTCGGATTCGATCGGCTCCTCGGAAATCAGCATGGTGACGCTGGCGCCCTTCGGGGCGTAATCCTGCCGGGCGATGTTTAGAATGTTGGCGCCGATGATCCTGGATACATCGCTTAGAATCTGGGTCAGGCGCTCGGCGCTGTACGCTTCGTCGATATAGGCGATGTAGCGTTCCTGCTGCTCCGGCGTCGAGGTGTGGCAGACATCGTATATATTGAAACTGAGCGTCTTGGTGAGGTTGTTGAATCCCTGCAATTGTAGTCTGGGCGTTGACTTCGGAGTCATCGCCATTTTCCCCCCAAAAAGCGAAAGAGCCAAACCCGCCGACTCGCGCGCTGGCATACCATACGAAAAGTACGTAAATAGGGCAGGCTTCGATGGCAGGATTGAGCGTTTGCGGCGAACGCGCGCTCAGGCTTCGCGGATTTCAAAGGTATGGGTCATCTCAGCGGTTTTGCCCAGCATGATCGAGGCCGAGCAGTATTTTTCCGCTGACAGGTGAATGGCGCGTTCAATCGCTTTGGTGCTCAGATTCACGCCGGTGAGGATGAAGTGAACGCGGATCTGGGTGAATACCTTGGGGTCCTCGGTGGCTCGTTCGGCTTCGATTTGCACCTCGCAGCCGCGCAGATCCTGTCGGGCCTTGCGCAGGATGTTGACCGCGTCGATCGCGGTGCAACCGCCCATGCCCATCAGCAGCATTTCCATCGGGCGCGGTCCGAGGTTGTGGCCACCCAGTTCGGGTGGGCCGTCCAGCACCACGGCGTGGCCGCTGGGCGATTGGGCCACGTAAGTCATGTCTTCCAGCCAGGTAACGCGGGTTTTCATGGTGGTTGTGCTCCCCAGGGGCGAGCGTTTTCCCTTTGCCTGTTTGTGGTTTGCTAAAGTGTCGGCGAGCATGGTAGCACGATAGCCCTTTCGGACCCGAGATCCCGTCAAGGAACTCGCCCATGCAAGGTGGGCGTGAGGGGCTTGGCGAGGTCTTGCGGGGCTACCCGAAATTTTGATGATAGGCACCGGGCAGGCGCGCTGACGGACGATAATGAACACCTTTTTTTCCGAGAACCTGGATTACATCTTCTTCCTCTACGGACTGTCGTTCGTGCTACTGGCAGCGGTGGCTGCGGCTCTTGGCGGTTGGGAAAAAACGCTACCGTGGCGGTGGTTGGCCGTGTTCGGTGTTCTTCACGGCTTGAACGAGTGGCTGGATTTACTGGCGCTCGGTCTGGGAGAGTCGTCGGTTTTCCAGGGTATTCGGCTGGCGATGCTGGCGGTTTCCTTTCTGGCACTGGTCGAGTTCGGTCGACGCGGGATGACGGGCGACGGCCCACGCTTCGGTGGATGGGTTTGGCTGGCGTTGCTGGGGCTGCTGGGGCTGGCCGCCCTGGGTGGAGCGTCCGGCGAGACCAGCGGGTTGAATGCCAGCTGCCGCTATGCGCTCGGCCTGAGCGGTGGCCTGTTGGCCGCCGCGTCGTTGTGGCGGGCCGACGGGGCGACAGGAGAAGATCGGTGGTACTTGCGGTTGGCTGCCAGCTCCATGTTGGCCTACGGTCTGGC
>JBATDL010000717.1:0-1811 GCA_049663445.1 Candidatus Competibacter sp. | reverse complement strand
GTAAGCCTGACTGAACGGGATGCGGGTTTGCAGCAAGTACCGGCAGTAGGCGCGCAAGATCACCACGTCGCGCCACGGTAGCCGCGCCGCCAGCACCAGCCGGTTGAAACCGTCGTTTTCCGCTTCGCCGGTCCAGAGCCGGGCAAAGGCGTCCTGGAAAATATCCTTGACCTGCGGGGCATCCACCTGAATGCCGATATCCTCGCGCATGTTGAAATCCAGCACCCACAGCCGGGCGCCGTCGCGGGTGGCGATTTGGTAAGGGCGCGCGGTCAGCACCCGCAGGCCCATCCGCTCCAGCATGGGCAGCACGTCGGACAGCGGAATCGGCTGCTCGGGACCGAAAACTTTGAAGCGCAATAGCCCTTCCGGGTCCTCCAGCGGCCGGTACAGCCGCATGTCCAGCGGGCAGGCGGCGCAAATCCGGTCCAGCCGCAGAATGTCGCTCACTGCGGTGCGGGCGGTAAAGTCTTCCTTGTAGGCGGCGGGAAAAGCCTGACCGTAGTACTGGAACAGCGTGTTGCCCTGTTCCTCGCCGCATTGTTCCAGCAGAGCGCGCTGCAGATCTTCCTCCCAGGACTGAGTGGCCTCGCGCAACTGGGCTTCCAATTCCGGTATGGAATACTCGGGAATTTTGCCAGGCTTGGTGCGGATGGAAAACCAGAGCTGCGCCATGACCGATTCGGTGAACTGGGTGGTGAAGGTGGACGATTCACCGTTAAAGGCCTGCATCAAAATGGTTTGTACCCGCAACCGCACCTCGGTATTGTATTTTTCTCGATGCACGTAGACCAAACAGGAAACAAAACGGTCGAATGTATCCTTGCGGGCGAACAGCCGCAGCCGCTGCCGCTCCTTGAGGTGCAGGATGCCCGTGGCGATGTCGAGCAACTCGTCGTCCGTGGCCTGAAACAGGTCGTCGCGGGGAAAAGTCTCCAGAATGTTCTGCAGGGCCTTACCAGCATGACCCTTGGGTGCAATGCCAGAGCGGGCCAGCACCCGTTCGATTTTGCCGCGCAGCAGCGGAATGCGCCGTGGGTTGGTGTTGTAGACCTGCGCGGTGAACAAGCCCAGGATCAGTTGCTCGCCGACGATCTGACCGTCCGCGTTAAAGCGTTTGATCCCCAGGTAATCCAGCGGCACCGGGCGGTGGACCGTGGAACGGGCGCCGGCCTTGGCGATGATCAGCGGTTTGGCGGTCTGAGACGACCGGCCCAGTTCGAGCGGCAACACGGCCAGATCGCGAGAGATGTCGCTGTCGTCGCTGCGCAGCAGGCCGAGGCCGGAGCGAGGCACGGCGCACAGCGACAGTTGCCCCTCCTTCTCCAGTAGTTGGTAATCACGGTAGCCCAGAAAGGTGAAATGTTCGTTCGCCGCCCAGCGCAGGAATTCCTGCATTTCGCTGACTTCCGAGGCATGCAGAGGCAGTTGGGCGGTGCCCAGATCAGTGGCAATGTTCGTCAGCCGTTCGCGCAGAACCGGCCAGTCCTCGACGGCGGCGCGCACGTCGCCCAGCACGCGCAGCAGCCCCGCCCGCAATTCGGCCATCAGCTCGGGATCGGTCAGCCGATCCACCTCAAAATGCATGGTGGCTTCGCTGATGCCTTCATCGGTTCCACCCGGGAGAAGTCGCTGCAAATGACCGTCGGCGGCGCGCGCCACCCGCAGGACCGGATGGATGACCTGGTGCACCGTGAGACCGTGCCGGTTGAGCTCCATCGTCATGGAATCCACCAGAACCGGCATGTCGTCGGTGACGATCTCCACCACGGTATGGGTGCACTGCCAGCCATGCTCCTCGAAGCTGGGAT
>JBATDL010000716.1:0-3434 GCA_049663445.1 Candidatus Competibacter sp. | reverse complement strand
GATAGAAGGTGTCCGCCATGATTCAGCCTCCTCCTGTGATTCGTCGGCAACCGGCGCCGGGATGACCCCGGCACCCGCCACGACCCTGCTTTTTATAATGATAAATCGGAAACCGGCACGGCGGAATGGCCTGGATGGCTAAAAATCGGTTTCGGCGATGCTGCTGGCCCGCCGACAGATTTCGCGGCCGTAATCGGTCCATAGCCCCTGCCCCCAGTAGCGATAGCAACTGGTCTGCGAACACATCAGATGGAACAGCGCATTGCGAAAGCGCGGATCGCTGGGAGAGACCTTCGGTTTCAGTACCTTCTCGAAGAATTGCGAGCTGGCCTTTTCCATCGGCCCAAGCACATTGTCGTAGCCGCGCACCCAGGAAATATCGTTGGTCCAACTGCCGCCATCCATGTGGAAGCGGCCGTCTTCCTGCTTGAGTTCGGCGATGATCTTCTCCAGCTTTTCCGGTCCGCCACCCGGCTGGAACCGGTCCCAGATCCGTTTCTGGAACTGCGGTTGGAGCACCGGCAGGTCGGCTTCCTTGATTCCCAAGGCAAATAGATGCTCCAGATACTCGGTGGCGTTCATGAACGGCGTGTCGGACCCCGACGCCTCGCGCACCGAATCGAAGAACTTGCCGGGGAACTCGTTCATCATCACCCCGCCGTTCTCGCCGTCGGCGATCTGGGTCACCAGCGGTGGCACCGATTTTCCTGCCAGTTCCCAGCGCGACAGGCTCTTGGCCTCGTAGTAGGGCTGCATCTGCGCCACCAATTTGGTGTCGCTGCCCTGGGTCTTGACGATGGCGATGATACTGACCGTTTCGCCCTTGGAGTTGGTGCAGACCAACCGGTGCGGCAAATGTTTTTTCTCCGGTCCCCCACCGCTCTCCGGCTGCTCCACGGTGTGTTCCTGCACCAGCAACCATTGATAACCGCAATCCACCAGGGTCTTAATGTACTCGTAGGCAATATCGGGATGGTTGGGCAGAGCCATTTCCGAGGGCGAAAACCCACGCACCCGCTCCAGCGCCTCCAGCCCGAAGATGGCGGCGAAATGCTGTTGCCAAGCCTTGACGTGGAGGCGGAAATCCTGCGCTGGCGTCGAAGGCGCCACCGCGTGGCCCCACGGACAACCCAGCCATTCCACACCCCGCCGGTAGGCTGGATTGCAGGTCGCGTTCTTGAGCGCATCGAGCGCATCGTGCAGGCCCATGGCCCGCAAGCCGTGAAACAGCGTGCCGGAATACTCCAGCATCACTCGCGGTTCCTTGCCCTCCTCAATCAATTGCGGGACAAACTCACCGATGCGCTTGTAGCACCAATGGAACACTGGTGCATTATAATTATCGCCAATACCCTGGTTCTCCATCATGTACTGGAGATTGCTGATGATGGCCGCAGTGTGCAAGTCGCCGCCACCCGCCGGAATCAGCGGCTGATGCATGTGCAAGGCGATGGCGCAGGCGGCACGGATGTGGCCGAAATCGACGTGGCTTTCCGGCAGAAACACCGGACGGGCGCGACCAGCGCGCAAGGTCTCTTCCACGAGCGGCTCCGAACCGCAGATATTCGGCAAACCGTCAACGTACTCTGGAAGCTGGCTCATGCGTGGCGTTCTCCTGGGCAATGGCTGGATGAATCGGGGACTGGCGGCTGGCCCGGCGCCTGGACCCCTCGCAATCTCGGGCGCGACCACCGGCGGCGGTGATGCGCCCGATCATTTACTTGCAACGGATGTGTTCGTAGATGTTCAGGTAATCCTGGCCCGGCCGAGCCCACGAATAATCGTAGCTCATACCGTGGATGATCATGCGGCGGAAATCGTCCGGATAGTCATGCCACAGGGCAATGGCGCGGTGCATGGCCGACTCGATGCCAGCATGATCGGGACCCTGGAAAACATAGCCGTTGCGTTCCTCGAACGGCTTGTGGGAATAATCCTTGTCGAACACCGTATCCTTGAGGCCGCCGACTTCGCGCACGATCGGCACCGTGCCGTACTTCAACGCAATCATCTGGGTCAACCCGCAGGGCTCGAACAGGCTAGGCATGACCACCATGTCCGCCCCGGCATAGATCAGATGCGACAGTTCTTCGTCGAAGCCTAGTTCCAGGTGACAATCCGGGCTGTCGTTGAGATGCCGCTTCAAATTCCAGAAGTGATGATTAACGTGCGGGTCTGGACTAGAGCCGAGCAACACGAACTGGGCATTATTGCGCAGGGCATAAAAAATGGCGTGATGGATCAGATGGATGCCTTTCTGGCTGTCGAGCCGGCCAACGTAGGCAATGATCGGTTTGAACTCCTTGCTCAGCCACAGCCGATCGCGCAGCGCCTCCTTGTTAGCGTATTTGTCATCCAGGGTGTCGATGCCGTAGCGGCTGGGAATATGCGGGTCGATTTCCGGATTCCAGATATCGTAATCGATGCCGTTCAACACCCCACCGAACTTGCTGTGATGCACATCCAGCGCATGGTTCAGCCCACCGCCCTGATCGGTGAAGCGCGCCTCGTGCGAGTGGGTCGGCGATACCGTGGTCACGAAATTCGAGTAGACGATACCACCCTTCATCAGGCTGACAGCGGTGGGATTGAAGTTATCACGCAACCGGTCGAAGTTGAAATAGTGGGCAATATTGGTCAGGCCGGTCGCCCACAGCACATACTCGCCGGTCAGGCCCTGATGTTTGAAGTTGTGAATTGTGTAGCAAACCCGCTGCGAGTGCAGCCCGTTATGCACGTACTGTTCGAACAACAGCACCGGCACCAACCCGGTTTGCCAGTCGTGGCAGTGGATGATATCGGGGCGACGGTTGTCCTTGAGCAAAAACTCCAGAGCCGCTTTGCTAAAGAACGCAAACCGGCTGACATCGTCCGAGAAACCGTAGAAGTGCCCACGGTTGAAAAAATTGTCCGGGGAGTGTGGCTCGATGAAGAAACATTTGCGGCCGTGGACGAAGCCGAACCACACCGAGCAATGCACGGCACCGTTGTACCAGGGAACCCACAAATCTTTCATGCAGACTTGCAGACCCCAGATCTGGTCGTAGCGCATGCAGTCGTACTTCGGCAAGATGATGTGGACTTCGTTGCCACGAATCTCCAGCTCCCGGCTCAAGCCGAAAATCACATCCGCCAACCCGCCAACTTTGGCCACGGGGGCACATTCAGTAGCAATTTGAACGATATACATAAACTGCCGTCCTGTATTATTTCGGGTTCCAAGGCCGGACGCAGCAGTCCGGACCACCCCCATCCAGAATGAAGACTCGAGCCGCTCCCGCGCGCCCCTTCCCGTTAAACCGGTAGATGATCACGGCTGGCGACCATCACGAAGGCCTGGCCTGGCCGCAAATCGTAGCCGAAGGGCCGGGGAATATATTCCAGGGTGTGTTCCGGCGATACATCCAGCAACGGGGCGCCAGCCTGGATGTAGG
>JBATDL010000715.1:0-2843 GCA_049663445.1 Candidatus Competibacter sp. | reverse complement strand
GTGTCGTCCAGCGCCAGCCGTTGCGGCATGTAGCCGACTCGCAGGCCCGGCCGCAGCCAGATCCGGCCGCTGTCCGGCCGCAGCAAGCCCAGCAGCACCCGCACCAGAGTGGATTTTCCGGCGCCGTTCGGGCCGATCAGGGCGACAATCTCTCCGGCCACGACCCGCAGGCTGACGTCGTGCAGGATCGGGTTGCCCCGGATGGCTAGGCCGATGTTTTCGGCCGTTAGCAGCAATTCAGCCATGACGCGCCGATTCCTCCAGGCAGTCCGGGCAGCGGCCGAGAATCTCCACGATCTGCGCCAGTACCTCGAAGCCGCGAGCGTCGGTTTCGGCGCGCAGCAGCGCATCGACTGCCGGGTTGCTCAGTTCGTTGACTCGGCCGCAATCCCGGCAGATCAGAAACTGACCGCTGTGGTGGCTACCCGGTCGGCGGCAGCCGGTGAACACGTTCAGCGAGGCCAGCCGGTGGATGAGCCCCTGCGCCAACAGAAAGTCCAGCGCCCGGTATACGGTGGGCGGCGCCCCCTGACGGCCATCGTCGCGCAACACGTCGAGAATGGTGTACGCACCCAGCGGCTTGGCACTGTTCCAGATGATTTCCAGCACGCGCCGGCGCAGATCGGTAAGGCGGGCGCCGCGCTGCTGGCACAAGGTTTCAGCTTGCGCCAGCGCCTGTTGCGCTTCGACTGGAGGTGAACAGGAAAGATCCGCAGCTTGCGGCATGGGGGCTCCGTTACTTCAGCTTGACCGAATGTTTGAAATGTTATTCTATAACAAATGTTATCCTATAACATAACAGAGGAGTCAGGCGATGCCGTTTAATCCGAGGGGATCGGGTGTACTGAAAAAACTGCTGGGAGGACTGCTGCTTCTGCCGTTGGTCGCCTTGGCCGCTCCGCCCCAGGTCGCGGCCAGCATCAAACCGGTACACTCGTTGGTGGCCGGCGTCATGCAGGGCGTGGGCGAACCGCTGCTGCTGGTGTCCGGCGGTGCTTCGCCGCACGACTACAGCCTGAAGCCGTCGGAGGCCCGCGCTATCAACCAGGCTCAAGTGGTGTTTTGGGTCGGGCCAGACTTGGAGAGCTTTCTGATCCGGCCGCTGGACAATGTCAAGGACAAGATCCGTGTTGTAGCGTTGCTGGACGCGCCGGGCATGACGGTGCTGCCGCTGCGGGAGGGCGGCGCCTGGGAGCCGCATGGGCATGAGCACGGGCATGACGAACACGGTCACGAAAAACCGGAAGACGGCGACGATCATGATCATGGGCACGATCACAGGGCCGATCACGATCCCCATGTCTGGCTGGACCCGGTCAACGCCATGGCCATGGTGCGCCAGATCGTGGCCGTGCTGGGTGAGGTGGATGCCGCCCATCGTGCCGATTACCAGCGCAACGGCGCGGCGCTGATCGAGCGTCTTGACCAGTTGAATCGACAACTGGCCACGGAGCTGGCGCCGGTCAGGGAGCAACCCTACCTGGTGTTTCACGACGCCTATCAATATTTCGAACAGCGTTACGGTCTCAATACGATCGGTTCGGTGGTGGTGAGCGCGGAGCGGCGGCCCGGCGCCAAGCGGGTGGCGGAAATTCAGGCCCGTATCCGCGATCTTCAGGCCCGCTGCGTGTTCAGCGAGCCGCAGTTCCAGCCGGCGCTGGTGGAAACGATCATTGCCAGCGGCGCGGTCCGCCGAGGCGTGCTCGATCCACTGGGCGCGGAACTACCGCCGGGTCCCGACGCCTACTTCCAACTTTTGCAAAGGCTGGCCACCTCGTTGCGGACCTGTCTGAGCGGTGTCTAAATGGTCGATCCCGCAAGTTAAACGCCGATGCCACAGTTTCCTTCTAGAATAATCCATGCTTGACGCATAACCGCTGGCTGTTACATCGGATGGCCAAGTGCAGCCGGTCGTTGGATTTTTGAGGCACTCTAAAACGCTAAACGCTAAAGGTGGATAAAAATGGCTGAAACGCTAGCGGGCTTTACGGCCTATCGCGCGGATAAGGGGGAGGAGTACATGAATGATCGGCAAAAAAACCACTTTCGCGTCATCCTGTTGGCCTGGAAACAGGAACTGATGGAAGAAGGCCGACGCGCCGTGAGCAGCATGCAGGACGAACCATTGAACCTGCCGGACCCGAATGACCGGGCCAGTCAGGAAGAGGAGTTCACGATCAACCTGCGCGCTCGGGACCGGGAGCGCAAGCTGTTGCGCAAGATCGACAAGGCGCTCGGCCGGCTCGCCAGCGACGATTATGGCTATTGCGAGGGCTGCGGTGTGGAAATCGGTTTGCGCCGGTTGGAAGCGCGGCCCACGGCGGAACTGTGCATCGACTGCAAACATTTGGAAGAGGAAAAGGAAAAAAGCCAGGCGGCGTGAAACCAGGCGCCCATTATCGAGATCGCCCTGGAACTGGGCGCGCTGTGGCTGGATCTGGAAGAACAACCAACGACACCAAACCCGCCAGCATGGCTTGGCCAGACGGGGAACGGGGTTCCAAGCGGCAGGTGCGGCCATCGCCGGCGTAAGTGAGGGTGATTTCCAGATCGGCCGGTGGCAGTTCGCCGGGGCCGTGTTCCGGCCACTCGACCAGCAGCACCGCCTCGCCGTCGATCTGATCGCGCAAGCCCAGATACTCCAGTTCCTCGGGATCGACCAGCCGGTACAGATCCCAGTGAAACAGCCGCCAACCGTCCAACTGGTAAGGCTCCACCAGCGTGAAGGTGGGGCTTTTCACCGTGCCGGGATGGCCGAGGGCACGCAGCAGACCCCGCGCCAGCGTGGTCTTGCCGGCGCCCAGATCGCCGCTCAGGGTGAGAACGCAGCCGGGCGTCAGCCC
>JBATDL010000714.1:0-2267 GCA_049663445.1 Candidatus Competibacter sp. | reverse complement strand
CTTTTCTGACCGAAGAGGAGAGATAAGCGCCCGGCCAATCGGGGAATTTCTGAAGCGTTATGCCCGAAGAATCGAGCACGGCGCACGGTTCGAGCCAGCGGAAAAGTACGGTACCCGCCAGAAATGGCGGGTGACCGTGGTGGACCCAAAGGCACTAGAAACAGCGCTACAAAATATTTCCGGCTAGGGAAATCGACTGCACAGACTGCACAGACTGCAAAAATAGGGATGAGTGAGCCGGATAATTTTGCAGTCGTTGCAGTCGTTGCAGTCGTTTTTACCCAGAAAAAAATTCGTTTCGGCATCCACAATGGATAAACCGCCCATGATTCGTAACATTTTCAAGGCACCACCAGACCCGAAAGGGATCAACCCCACCGACGCAGCGAGCAATGACACCATGACCGAAACCCAAACCCAGACCGCCACCGAACGCCTGACCGATCTGCGGTACGACGAACAAGTATCGCTAACCGCATTGATCGAGGCCCAGAATCAATATCAGCGCACGAGCAGGGAGTTATCGAATACCCGCGATGTTGTCCGTGGCTACGAGCGATCCACCCGGCCGGCCGAAATGGCGATGCGCGATGAAGCCCAAGCCCGCCTGGTCCGGCTTCAGGAACAAGCCCAAGCCGAAAATGCCCGTATCGCCGCGCTGGAAGGCGAATTGAACGCATCCAAGGCCCGGATCGCCGCCTTGTTCGAGGGACAGGACGGCCATGAAGTGGCGGTGACGATCTATCGGGAAGCCACGGCCCGCGTTGCCGAGGCGGAATCGGCGCTCGCCGCGCACCAAGCCCAACAGCAAACCGCCGTGCAGGCCTTGGGCAAAGCCGAGCAGGCCAGCGCGGTGGCGGCCCGTGACCTTGCAGACGCGCTGGATCCCGCCAGCATCAACCGCGCCCGGTCGACCCTCACCAAGACCCAGCAAGCCGAAGACGATGCCCGAACCCTGGTGGGCAATCTGCAACGGCATGAGGAAAAGCTCACCGCCGAATGCACGGCCGCCAAGGTGGCGCTGAATCAGGCCAAGCAACGCGCCTTCGAGTGCAAGGCCGCCTTGCTGGCGGATGCGCTCAAGCAGCAAGTGACCGGTTCCGCCCTGGCGGCCTACGCCGCCGCACGGCTGGCCGGATCGGGCTGGGGCTTCAAGGAATGGTTGGCCGACACGCTCAATCCCTGCGGGGAATACCTGCCGCCCGCCACCGAGGCGCATCAAGCCGCGCTGGTGGCGGAACTGGAAACCGCCACGGAGAGAGCCGCCCATGTTTGAGAATGCACGAGACCAACTGGGCTTTCAGTTGCCCGACGGCCCGCCGCCGGATTGGGTCGAACTGGTGCCCGCCGGCCCTGAAGTGGTCGGCGTGGACGGCCGGCGCTGGGTGAACGATACGCCACAGGGCATCGTGGCCACGTTCCAGCAGCGCGGCCGGCCGATGGTCATCGACTGGGAGCACGCGACCGAGCATCGCGCTTCGCAAGGACTGGACGCGCCAGCGGCCGGATGGATCGACCGCATGGAGGTCCGAGCGGGCGCGATTTGGGGACACGTCCAGGAATGGACGGCGCGCGCCCGGCAACAGTTGACCGAGCGGGCTTACCGGTTCCTGTCGCCGGTCTTTCAGTTCGAGAAGGTCAGCGGTCGAATCGTCAACATCACTTCGGCCGCGCTCACCAATACCCCGAACTTGACGCTGGCGGCGCTGAACCGGGCGGGTCCTGCGGTGGTGGCCTTGACGGACATCGAGCGCGAAGTGGCCCGCCAAATGGGGTTGGATGAGGCGGTCGTGTTGCAAGCCAAGCGCGCCGAGCAGGACCGCGCCTGCAACGCCGCCCGCCTGAATGCCTTGCTGTCCCCGGAGGAGCGCCGCGTTTGCGAGGTGATGGGAGTCGATCCGGCCGATTTCCTGGCGGCGAAGAGGCAGTCCACAAGCCCATGACCCGGGCTTCGGCCGCCGGCGCCAGCATCCCTGTTGATGATCTTATGGTTTGATAAAAGAAGGGTAAAGAAGGGTAAAGAAGGACAAACAAAAACGGGAACTTAGCGGCGACCAATTTTCTCAAAGTTTGACGGAGGCGGTTGTTTCCAATGGGAACGGTTAGAAGCAGGTCACTGCATCTATGATCCGGTTCGAATCCGGCGCCGCCTCCACCTCTTCTACTCCCTTTGTGGGTTCGACTCCCGCCCGACGGTCAGCACCACCTCTTCCATCAGCGCGCTCCACACCCGGCCTTAAACACGGATGTAACGGACGAATTAAGGC
>JBATDL010000713.1:0-3197 GCA_049663445.1 Candidatus Competibacter sp. | reverse complement strand
AAGGTGGTCGAGGTGGGTGCTGGCATAGGAAGGGACAATCGCTACGTCAGGGCGGTTAGGGTTCAATGCGCGTCGTCAGATCCGGTGGAAATGCGGATATTTTAACGGGAGGGGTGCGGAATGTCGGCAATACGTGTGCTGGCGCCGAATATCTGGCCATTCCATGCCCTCACGCACCCTCTAGCGTGTTTAGCCGACGGTCGGAGCTTGATCGAAAATAGTCCCGCATATGAAAGCCTTTGTAATTACGGCATCATTCATCCCGTTACCGCCTGAAAACTGTTCGAAGTATCGGTCTATAAAAGGGTCACCCTAAATCCCCGAGGAGCTCGCCCGATGACTGAACCATCCCAACCCCTATCGATTCTCTCCACCCAGGCCCTTATGCCCGCGCCTGCTCAACAAGCCGTGGATTACTGGATCGACGGCTGGCAGCGCACCATTCTATTCTGGGACGTACTGCGCCAGCGCAGCGACCAATATTACGCGCAAAAGGCCAAGGAAGTTCCTAATGTCCTGAGTTTCGGCGCCGAGCTGGTGTTGGACGGCCGCACCTTCGAACGGCCGGTCAACTACGGACTGGTGCGGGTCCAACCCCCGGAGGGGGTCGCAATCGACCTGAAGAAACGCCCGTTCGTGGTGGTTGACCCACGCGCCGGCCATGGTCCGGGCATCGGCGGTTTCAAGGCCGACAGCGAACTCGGCGTGGCGATGCGTGCCGGCCATCCCTGCTACTTCGTCGGTTTCACCCCCGACCCGATGCCGGGCCAGACCATCGAAGACATCATGCGCGCCGAAGCGGTGTTTCTGGAAAAGGTCATCGCACTGCATCCCCAGGCTGAAGGCAAGCCCTGCGTGATCGGCAACTGCCAGGCCGGCTGGGCGGTGATGATGCTGGCCGCGACCCGGCCGGAACTGTTCGGCCCAATCATCATTCCTGGCTCGCCGCTATCCTACTGGGCCGGGGTCGAAGGAAAAAACCCGATGCGCTACAGCGGTGGCGTACTGGGCGGCAGTTGGCTCACCGCGCTGACCAGCGACATCGGCGCCGGCAAGTTCGACGGGGCTTATCTGGTCGAAAACTTCGAGAAGCAAAATCCCGCCAACACGCTGTGGGCCAAGAACTACGACCTCTGGTCGAAAGTCGACACCGAGGGGCCGCGCTTCCTGGAATTCGAGAAATGGTGGGGCGGCCACGTCAACCTCAACGCCGAGGAAATGCAGTGGATCGTCGATCAACTGTTCGTCGGCAACCGGCTCGCCACCGCCGAAATCGTCACTAGCGACGGGGTGCGCATCGATCTGCGCAACATCCGCTCGCCGATCATTTGCTTCTGCTCCAAGGGCGACAACATCACCCCGCCGCAACAGGCATTGGGCTGGATCGTCGATCTCTACGAAAAAGACGACGACCTGCTCGCCTGCGGCCAAACCATCATCTACGCCATCCACGAAAGCATCGGCCATCTCGGCATCTTCGTCTCCGGTGGCGTGGCCAAAAAGGAGCATCGGGAGTTCGCCTCCAACATCGACCTGATCGATGTGCTGCCGCCCGGTCTGTACGAAGCGGTGCTGACTCCCAAGACGGCGGAGGCCGCCAACCCCGATCTCATCGAAGGCGACTGGAGCGCGCGCTTCGAACCGCGCACCCTGGACGACATTCGGGCCATCGTTCAGCCCAGCCTGGAAAACGAGCGCCGCTTCGCCACCGCCCAGCGCGTCTCGGAAATCAATCTCGGCCTGTATCGCACCCTGTTCCAACCCTTTGTCCAGGCGTTCGCCAGCACGCAGAGCGCCGAATGGCTGCACAAGCTCAATCCCTCCGAACTGCCCTTCGAACTCTTTTCGGACCGCAACCCGCTGATGCAACACATCGCCCAACTGGCCGAGCAGGTGCGCGAGCAGCGCCAGCCGACTTCGCCTGATAATCCGCTGTTTCAGGTGCAGGCGATGATCTCGGACGGGATCATCGCCGCCCTGGACGGCTATCGCGATCTGCGCGATCACAGCATGGAGCAAATCTTCCTCGGTATTTACGGCTCGCCGGTGTTGCAAGCGCTGGTCGGGATGCGCGCCTCGGACGAACCGCCGCGCCGGCGCCCCGGCCTGGAACCCGAGCGCATCGAGTTTATTCAGCAGCGTATCGCCGAACTCAAGACTCGTATCGCCGAGGGTGGTTTGCGTGAAGCGGCCCTCCGTGGGCTGGTCTACATCGGCATGGCGGGACCGGGGGTGGACGAGCGCGCGTTCAACGAACTGCGCCAGATTCGCGCCGCGCACGGCGGCCTGACCCTGGAAGAGTTCAAGCAAATGCTGCGCGAGCAATTTTTCGCCCTGCTGCTCGACCGCGACGAGGCGCTGGCCGCGATTCCCCGGATGCTGCCCGCCGACACGGCCGCTCGAGCGGATGCGCTGGGCAAAATCCGTCAGGTCGTATCCGCCGCCGGTGAAGTGACTGGTGAACGGGCCGAACGTCTGGCGCAGATTGAAAAACTGTTCCAGACCGTCGAACCGACCGAACCGACCGAACCAGGTGCGGACAAAGCCGGCTGATCGCTACTGAAAAAGGACTGAATTCATGAACCGCAAGCATGAGAAATACCAACGGCTGATCGCCCGCTGCAAAGCCCTGACCCCGGTGCCGACCGCCGTCGCCCACCCCTGCGACGAAAGCTCGCTCAAAGGCGCGGTGGAAGCCGCCGAACTGGGCATCCTGCAGCCGATTCTGGTCGGCCCACGCGCCCGGATCGAAGCCGTGGCTGCACAGTTTCATCTCGACATCTCGGGTTACGAAATCGTGGATGCGCCCCACAGCCACGCGGCCGCCGATGAGGCGGTGCGGCTGGCTCGCGAGGGCAAGGCCGAAATGCTGATGAAGGGCAGCCTGCACACCGACGAGCTGATGGGCGCGGTGGTCCGGACGGGGACCGGGCTGCGTACCGAACGGCGCATCAGCCACGCCTTCATCATGGACGTGCCGACCCTGAACCAGGCGCTCATCGTGACCGACGCCGCGATCAACATCTTTCCGACCCTGGAAGACAAAATCCACATTGTCCAAAACGCCATCGACCTGGCCCACGCCTTGGGTCTCGAACAACCGAAGGTGGCGATCCTGTCCGCCATGGAAACGGTGAACCCCAAAATCCAGTCCACGGTGGAAGCCGCCGCCTTGTGCAAGATGGCCGACCGCAAGC
>JBATDL010000712.1:0-3707 GCA_049663445.1 Candidatus Competibacter sp. | reverse complement strand
CCCACAACAGCGGGAAGCGACGCCACGGTTATGGCGAAACGTCTATATTCGCGCCTCCCGCTTCCGCAGGGCCTGGACGGGCTCGCGAAAGCGGGGCAGGCGGGACTCTCTGGCCCCGTCAGATGCGCAGCAGATAAATGATCGTCAGCAGCGTGCCCAGACCCGCCAGCCCATAAACGACATAGGCGACCAGCGTGTCGGCGCGGACGCCGAAATCGTGAACGGTGACCCGTAACCGGTGGGCGGCGTGCCACAATGACAGCAGGATAATGCCGAAGATGACCAGCTTGCCCAGCCAGTTTGCCGCGAAGGCGTGCAGGTACTCGTAGGTGAACAGCGCTGGCGAGAAGCGCATGGCGGCGAACAGCGTGATCAGCACCAGTACCGGGGTCACGAATGCCGTGACCGTGCCACCGGCGGCGAACAAGCCCCAGAAGATTGGCTTATTGGATTTGGCCATGACTAGACTCCCAGGAACAGGATGATCAGCGAGACTACCGCCCAAGCGCCGTAGTGGGCTCCGACGATGATGTTGCCCGGCACGAATTCCTCTCCGCGCTGGATCGGCATGGCTTGGGGCGTGACGTTGAACCACGACATGCTGTGATACACCGTCGCAATCAAAACCGTCGCGTTGAACAGCACGCCCCAGGGGCTGTGCAGCGCATTCAGGAATTCCTGAAAAGCGTCTGGTCCTTGTGACAGCCGTGCCAGCGCCACGATCAGCAGGAAGGTGTAGGCGAAGATGAAAATACAAGTCACTTCGCGGGCCATGTAGCGCTTGTAGCGTGGCTGGCTCAGAAACCAGGTGGTTTTGGAAACCTCACGGATATAGGGTTTGCTGTTCATTTTTTCACCCAGGGCATCAAGTGCTCTTTATACCAGTCAATGGTGCTGGCCACCTTGACCTGCTGCAACGCGCCCGCCGGGTCAACGTGCTTGGGACACACCTCGGAGCAGGCGCCGACAAACGAGCATTCCCACACCCCTTCGTTGGAGGCGATCACCTCCTGACGCTGGTCCCGGCCACCATCGCGGGAGTCCTGGTTGTAGCGGTGCGCCATAGAGATCGCCGCCGGGCCGAGGAATTCCGGCACCAGGGCGTATTGCGGACAGGCGGCATAGCACAACATGCAGTTGATGCACAGCGTGTACTGTTTGAATTTCTTCAATTCCGCCGGGGTCTGCTTGAATTCGCCAGCGCTGACCGGTTGATCCGACTTGGGAATCAGGTAGGGCTTGACGCTGGCCAGCTTGGTGATGAAATCCTCGACCGACGTGACCAAATCGCGCTCGATGGGGAAATTGGCCATCGGCTCGACCTTGATCTGATCGCCATACTCGTGGATAAAGGCCTTGCACGCCAGTTTCGGCTCGCCGTTGACCATCATACCGCAACTGCCGCAGACCGCCATGTGGCAGGACCAGCGATAGCTCAGCGTCGGATCGAGGTGGTCCTTGACGTAGTTCAGCGCATCCAGCACCACCCATTCGTCGAGGCAGGGTACGGAATAGCTCTGATACCGGGGCGCGGTATCGGTCTCCGGGTTGTAGCGGAGCACCTCCAGTTGGATCTGGCGTTTCTGGAGTTCGCTCATTTCTTGGCTCCTGAGTAGTCACGGACACCGGGCTGCGACTTGGTGATGACGACATCGAGATACTCGATGCGCGGTGGCTCCGTAGGGTGGTAGTGGGCCAGCGAATGTTTAAGCAGGTTCTCATCGTCGCGGGCGGTGAAGTCCAGCCGCTGATGCGCGCCCCGCGATTCCTTGCGATCCCGCGCACCCACCGTGACCGCTTCAGCGCAGTCGAGCATCGACCCCAGTTCCAGCGCCTGCATCAGGTCGGTGTTGTAGACGTGGGTCTTGTCGGTTAGCGAGATGTTGGCGTAGCGCTGACGTAGCTCGGAAATCTTTTCGCACGCCGCCGCCAGACCTTCGCCGGTACGATAGATACCGACATTCGCTTCCATGGTGTCCATCATTTCCTGGCGCAAGCCCGCGATGCTCTCCGTGCCGTCGCTCTTGTCGAACAACGCCTGGATGCGGTTTTGCGAGGCTTTGGCCTTCGCCGCCAGCGCCGCGTCGCTGCTGGGAGCCGGATTGGATTGCAGATGGGCCATGGCGCTGAGCGCCGCCCGTCGCCCGAAGACCAGCAGTTCGGTCAGCGAGTTGGAGCCGAGCCGGTTGGCGCCGTTGATACTGACGCAGGCGCATTCGCCGGCGGCAAACAGTCCCGGCAACCGGGTCGCGGCCTGCACATCGGTATGGATGCCGCCCATCATGTAGTGAACGACCGGGCGAATCGGAATCGGCTCCTTGACCGGGTCCTTGCCCAGGTAGCTGATACACAGATCGCGCACCAGCGGCAGCCTTTCGTCGATTTTCTTCTCGCCCAGATGGCGCATGTCCAGCAACACGCAGTCGCCCCACGGGGTTGTGACCGTGTTGCCCTTCTGCTGCTCGCCCCAGAATGCCTGGCTGAGTCGGTCGCGCGGACCCAGTTCCATGGTCTTGAGCACCGGCTGACCGACCGGGGTTTCCGGTCCCATGCCGTAGTCCTGCAAATAGCGCCGGCCGTCCTTGTTCAACAGAATGCCGCCTTCGCCACGACAGCCCTCGGTCAGCAGGATGCCGTTGTTCGGCAGGCCGGTGGGATGGTACTGGACAAATTCCATGTCCTTGAGCGGTGTCCCGGCGCGATAAGCGAGAGCCATGCCATCGCCGGTCTTGATATTGCCGTTGGTGGTGAACGGGAACATCTTGCCGCCGCCACCCGCCGCGATGATGACCGCGCCCGCCTGAAACTGCTTCATTTCCCCATTGCGAATTTCCAGGGCGGTGAGTCCCTGACAGCGCCCGTCTTCGACCAGCAGGTCAGTGGCGTAGTACTCGTCGAAGCGTTGGATGCTGGGATACTTCAGCGAGGTCTGAAACAGAGTGTGCAGGATGTGGAACCCCGACTTGTCGGCGGCGAACCAGGTGCGCTTGATCTTCATACCGCCAAACGGGCGCACGGCGACGGAACCATTCGGCTCGCGGCTCCACGGACAGCCCCAATGTTCCAGTTGGGTCAGTTCCTTGGGCGCTTCGTTGATGAAATACTCAACGGCGTCCTGATCGCTCAGCCAGTCGCCGCCGCCCACCGTGTCGTTGAAGTGCAGGTCGAGGCTATCATCGGACTTGACGACACCGGCGGCTCCGCCCTCGGCGGCACAGGTGTGGCTGCGCATGGGATAGACTTTCGAAATTAAGGCGATGCGTAATTTCGGGTCGGCTTCAGCGAGGGCGATGGCGGCTCGCAGCCCCGCGCCTCCCGCTCCGACGATGGCAACGTCGGTTTTGATGATCTCCATTACTTCGGCTCCTCGGTGTGATGCCAGGCAGATTGGGTGAATTGACGAGAGAGTACATGATGTCGATCCGACAGTTTAGCTTGTTTCCGTAAGGTGGCGATCAAGCACGATCCACATCGCGGTTTACCGTTGGGGTCGGGGCATTTTTTGTACGAAAGTACGGACACTGGGGCGGTGGTACCCGCTCTGGGGATGATGGCCTGGAATGGTTGCAATCCCGTCGAATCTTGGAATTATTAGGATATGTTCGGCCAGGTCAAGTTTTGGGATGCGCAAGCGGGCCATTGCCGGTGGGCATCCGATCACGGCGCTGCGGTTTCGACCGAGTCGCGTGAGGAGCCGAGCTCAGCCC
>JBATDL010000711.1:0-3533 GCA_049663445.1 Candidatus Competibacter sp. | reverse complement strand
GTGGGATCAGGGTCGGATGCACCCGCAGTTGCGCGCCCCGTTCGTCGCGACGGGCGATGCCCAGGTGCTTGATGCGATAGCCCAGTTGTTCGGCGTAGGCCACATCCTCGCGGGTGATGCGGCTGATACCCTCGATGTAGACCTTGTCGAACTGCAAGGGGATGCCGAAGGCGATCGAAGCGAGAATGGTCAGCTTGTGGGCGGCGTCGATGCCCTCGACATCGAAGGTCGGATCGGCCTCGGCATAGCCCAGTGCCTGTGCCTCGGCCAGCACGTCCGGGAAGTCGCGGCCCTTGTCGCGCATTTCGGTCAGGATGAAGTTGGCGGTGCCATTGATGATGCCTGCCACCCATTCCAGCCGGTTACCGGCCAGCCCTTCGCGGATGGCCTTGATGATCGGGATACCGCCGGCCACCGCCGCTTCGAAGCCGACCATCGTGCCGGCGGCCTGGGCGGCGGCGAAGATTTCGTTACCGTGCTTGGCGATCAACGCCTTGTTGGCGGTGACCACATGCTTGCCGTTGGCCAGCGCCCGCAGTACCAGGTTGCGGGCCGGCTCGTAACCGCCCAGCAGTTCGACAATGATCGCAATCTCGGGATCGTCCACCACCTCCAGCGCCTCGCCGGTCAGTTTGATACCGGCGGTGCGGGCGGTGGTGCTGTCCAGATTGCGGGCGGCGGCGTGGGAGATCATGATTTCGCGCCCGGCGCGACGGCTGATTTCCCCGGCGTTACGCGCCAGCACATGGGTGACGCCGCCGCCGACCGTGCCCAGACCAAGCAGGCCGATTTTGACTGGAGGATAGCTGCTCATGGTTCTCAGACTCCCGTCGCCTGCGCCAGCGGAGGGGCGGCGAGGTCGCGACTATCCTTGCGGAACATCTCGCGGATGCCGCGCACCGCCTGCCGGGTGCGGTGCTCGTTTTCGATCAGGCCGAAGCGTACATGATCGTCGCCGTACTCGCCGAAGCCGATGCCGGGGGATACCGCCACCTTCGCTTCGGCCAGTAGCTTCTTGCAGAACTCCAGCGAACCCAGCGCGCGGTACTGCTCAGGGATTTTCGCCCAGACGAACATGGTGGCCTTAGGTTTTTCGACGGCCCAGCCGATGGCGTTCAGGCTGTCGCACAACACGTCGCGGCGCTTGCGGTACGTGTCGCAAATCTCGGCGACGCACTCTTGCGGGCCTTCCAACGCGGTGATGGCGGCTACCTGGATCGGCGTGAACATGCCGTAGTCGAGGTAGGATTTCATCCGGCCCAGCGCGGCGATCAGCGTCGGGCTACCGCACATGAAGCCGACTCGCCAGCCGGGCATGTTGTAGCTCTTGGATAGGGTGAAAGATTCGATCGCCACTTCCTTGGCATCCGGCACTTGCAGGATCGAGGGTGCGGTATAGCCGTCGAACACCAGGTCGGCATAGGCCAGATCGTGGATGACCCAGATTTTGTGCTCACGGGCGATGGCCACCACCTTTTCGAAAAATTCCAGCTCCACGCACTGCGTGGTGGGATTGGCTGGGAAGTTGAGCACCAGCATCTTGGGACGTGGCCATGAATCCTTGATCGCCTTTTCCAGTTCGGAAAAGAAATCCACGCCGGGAATCAGGGGCACATGGCGAATGTCGGCGCCAGCGATGACGAAGCCATAGGGGTGAATCGGATAGGCCGGATTGGGCACCAGCACGGCGTCGCCCGGACCCATGGTCGCCAGGGCCAGATGGGCCAGCCCTTCCTTGGAGCCGATGGTGGCGATGGCTTCGCTGTCGAAGTCAAGTTCGACGGCGTAGCGGGCCTTGTACCAGTTGCAGATGGCCCGACGCAGGCGCGGGATGCCGCGCGACACCGAGTAGCGATGGGTGTCGGGGCGCTGGGCGGCTTCAACCAGCTTGGCGACGATGTGTTTCGGGGTCGGCTGGTCGGGGTTGCCCATGCCAAAGTCGATGATGTCCTCGCCGCGGGCGCGGGCCTTGGCCTTCAGATCGTTGACGATATTGAAGACATAGGGTGGCAGGCGTTTGATGCGTTGGAAGTCGGCGTTCAAGAGTGTGTTCCCAAAGAGCTAAATCACGGGGGTTTCGCCGGACAGTCCGCGCTCGGGTCGGAAGCCAACGGGAAGAGCGGCGGTTGCCGGGCGAATTGAAAAGTCTACCTATAAGCGAGGCAAGCTGTCGAGTTGAACCGCGCGGCGCGCGCGCGGGTTTCGCCTCCGCCGGGGTTTACGGGACGCCAGCTCCGATCGATTCAATATCCCGCCGCCGCTCCGCCGGCCCGGCGGGTGTCGGGAAAGCCGTACAGCCCTTCCGGCGCGCGGACGATGCTCTGGGTGTCGCCCATCGCATTCTTGACCACGATCTTGTGTCCCCATCCTTCCAGCAACCGCACGGTGTCCAGGCTTAGCCCTTCCTCGACCCGCAGTTCGTCCGGCAACCACTGATGGTGCACGCGCGGGGCGACCGTGGCTTCGGCGATGTTCATGCCGTGGTCGATGACGTTGAGCAGGATTTGCAGCACGGTGGTGATAATGCGGCTGCCGCCAGGGCTGCCGGTGACCAGCACCGGCCGACCGTCTTTGAATACCAGGGTCGGCGTCATCGAACTGAGCGGGCGCTTGCCGGGGCCGACCGCGTTGGCGTCGCCGCCGATCAGCCCGTAGGCGTTGGGCACGCCTGGCTTGGCGGCGAAATCGTCCATCTCGTTGTTGAGCAGGATGCCGGTACCGGTGGCGACGATGCCGGAGCCGTAGCCGAAATTCAGGGTATAGGTCACGGCGACGGCGTTACCGTCCCGGTCCATCACCGAATAGTGGGTGGTTTGCTCGCTTTCGTAGCGCTGGGGCTGGCCGGGTTTAATCTCCGTCGCCGGCTTGGCCCGGTTCGGGTCGATGTGCGCCGCCAGCTCCTTGGCGTAAGTTTTCGCGGTCAGGCCGGCGACCGGCACCTTGGTGAAATCCGGATCACCCAGATACTCGCTGCGGTCGGCGTAGGCGAGTTTCATGGCTTCGGCCATGCGGTGGATGGTGGCGGCGCTGTTGTGGCCCAGTTCGCCCAGCGGCCAGGTTTCCAGAATATTGAGGATCTGGATGAGATGTACACCGCCAGAGCTGGGTGGTGGCATGGAAACAATCTCGTAACCCCGATAGTGGCCTCGCACCGGCGCACGGACCAAGGCCCGGTAATTCTTGAGGTCGTCCAGGGTGATCAAGCCCTGGTGGGCTTTCATGTCGGCGACCAGTTTTTGGGCGATTTCCCCCTCGTAAAATACCTTGGAACCCTGTTCGGCGATCAGTTTGAGCGAGGCCGCCAGATCCGGTTGCTTCAGGGTTTCACCGGGCTGGTAGGCGGAACCGTCGGCCTTGAAAAAGATGTTCATGCTCGCCGGCCAGGGCGCCATCCGCTCCTGGGTTTCCCGCAGCGACCGCGCCAGATCCGCATCGACTGGAAAACCCTGCTCGGCCAGTTGCGCGGCCGGTTCGATCAGTTGTCGCCACGGCAGGCGGCCGTGGCGTTCGTGGGCCAGCGCCAGTCCGGCCAC
>JBATDL010000710.1:0-1717 GCA_049663445.1 Candidatus Competibacter sp. | reverse complement strand
TTCGGGTACTGGGGCGAGCGGGAGATGGTGGATGTGAATGGCTACCGGTTCCAGCCGACGGAGGTCCGCCAGCCGGGTCCCTGGCCGCAGTTGGCCGGGCCGGACGGTCATGAGAAGGATCTGATCAAGACATACCAGCAGGCGCGTGCCCTGCTCGATCCGGTCGGGCTGAAGCTGGTGAAGCTGGTGCAGGACGAACGGCGGGCCTGGTGGCTGACCTTCGACTCCGGCTTGGAAGTGTATTTGGGGCGAGAACAATTCGAGCAGCGGTTGCAGCGGTTGGCACGGGTCTATCCGCGCATACTGGCCGCCCAAGCCGAGCGGATTGCTGTGGTGGATTTGCGTTATGTCAACGGCTTCGCCGTGCGTTGGAAGACCGGATCGCCGGATCCGACAGCGGGCTAGATTATTGCGGGAGAGGACCAGGATATGTCCAGGAAAGAAAACAAAAATTTGATCGTCGGGCTCGATATCGGCACCTCAAAAGTGGCGGTCATCGTCGGCGAGGTTGGCTCGGATGGGGCCATCGAGGTGGTTGGCATCGGTATGCATCCCTCGCGGGGCCTGAAGAAAGGAGTGGTCGTCAATATTGAATCGACTGTGCAGTCGATTCAGCATGCAGTGGACGAAGCCGAGCGCATGGCGGGTTGCCAGATCCATTCGGTTTATACCGGTATTTCCGGTAGTCACATCCGCGGGCTCAATTCGCACGGAGTGACGGCCATCAAGAACCGGGAAGCTACACCGGAAGACGTCGAGCGAGTGATGGAGGCGGCGCGAGTGGTGGCGATTCCAGCCGACCAGAAGATCCTGCATATCCTGCCACAGGAGTTCATCATCGACGGCCAGGAAGGTATCCAGGACCCGGTGGGCATGTCCGGGGTGCGGCTGGAGGCGCGGGTGCATATCGTCACTGGGGCGGTTAGCGCCGCCCAGAATATCGTCAAGTGCGTGCAGCGCTGCGGTTTGGAGGTGGACGACGTCATCCTGCAACAAATGGCTTCCAGTCGGGCGGTGCTAAACCCGGACGAAAAGGAATTGGGCGTCTACCTGATCGATATCGGTGGTGGCACCACCGACTTGGCGGTGTTCACTCACGGCGCGATCAGCCACACCAGCGTCATTCCGATCGCCGGCGATCAGGTCACCAACGATATCGCCGTCGCCTTCCGCACGCCGACCCAATCGGCCGAGGACATCAAGATTGGACATGCCTGCTGCCTCAAACAACTGACGCGGCCCGAGCAACAGATCGATGTCGCCAGCGTCGGCGACCGGGCGGCGCGGTCGCTTTCTCGTCGCGCCCTGGCCGAAGTGGTTGAGCCGCGCTACGAGGAATTTTTCGAACTGGCTCGGGAAGAACTGCAACGCAGCGGTTTCGAGAATCTGGTCGCCGCCGGCGTGGTGCTGAGCGGTGGTAGCTCCAGAATGGAAGGCGTCGTGGAATTGGCCGAGGAAATATTTCACATGCCGGTACGCTTGGGTCTGCCGCACGACGTGACCGGTTTGGAGGATGTGGTGTGCAACCCTATTTACTCCACTGCGGTGGGGTTGCTGTTGTTCGGCAATGAGAACCGCCGGCTGGCTCGTTTGGGTCCGGCGTCGCGAGTGGGTCGCAAGGGGTTGTGGATCCGTATGAAAAACTGGTTTCAGGGGAATTTTTAGGCGGTTGGGTCGTTAATTGTTGGGTCGATAACTACTGATCGAGGAGATGCCG
>JBATDL010000709.1:0-2208 GCA_049663445.1 Candidatus Competibacter sp. | reverse complement strand
GCCCGAAGCTTATCTGTACGTGGTGCTGCGCGGCCAGATGTACGAATCGTTCGAACGACTCTATCAGGACAGCCTGCTGCTGCGGCTCAGCGCCTGGGTGCTGGTTGGCAGTCTGTTGGCCGGGCTGCTGGCGGGACTGCTGTTGTTTCGGCTGTTGACCCGCCGACTGCGACGGCTGGCAGTACTGGTGGACGAGTTCCAGCGCGGCGATTTCGCGGCTTACGCGCCCTATCGCGGCCAAGGCGTACAAGGCGACGAGATCGAGCAACTGGGCGCGCATTTCGACCGGATGGCGCAGCGCCTGCAAGCCCTGATCGGGAGTTTGCAAGAACGCGACACCCTGCGGCGCGAGTTGGTCAACCATGTCTCGCACGATCTGCGCACCCCGCTGGCCGCACTGCACGGTTATTTGGAAACATTGCAGATCAAAGCCGGCCAACTCACCGACACCGACCGGGCGATTTACCTCGATGCCGCCCTGCGCCACTCGCGACGCCTGGGCCGGCTGGTCGGCGATCTGTTCGAACTGGCCAAGCTCGACGCCCATGCTATCCAGCCACACCGCGAGTGCTTCGCCGCCGCCGAACTGCTGCAAGACATCGCGCAGAAATACCCGTTGCCCGCCCGCGAACGCCGCATCCGCTTGATCGTGCGCTGGCCAGCCGTGGCGCTGTTCGTCGATGCCGACATCGGTTTGCTGGAACGGGTGCTGGACAATCTGATCCTCAACGCCCTGTACCACACGCCACCCGCCGGCATCGTCGCCCTGGAATTGCGAGCGGCGGACGGAACCGCCACCTTTGCCGTTACCGACACCGGCCACGGCATTGCGCCACGGGATTTGCCGCATGTGTTCGACCGGTTTTATCGCGGTTCGAAGCCAGTGAAGGACGACGGCAACCATCTGGGTTTGGGCTTGGCCATCGCCAAGCGCATCGTCGAGTTGCACGGCAGTGAATTGCATGTCTCCAGTGTGTTGGAACGAGGCACGCGGTTCAGCTTCGAACTGCCGGCCCGTATCGCCGCCGCAAGGGATCGTTCGTCCGCCGGCACCGTGATGGAATTGTGATGAGTCCGTGAGTCTTCCGTGAAGTGGGGACGGCATAGTGAGCTTCAGGTAACGCAGTGCTTCCCGAACGCTCATCCCCATCCGGAGAAATCGACGATGAAATTATCAGCCGTCCTGACCACATCTCTGCTGTTGGCCGCTCCCCTGACCGGCGCCCAGGCGCAGTCCGCCAATGATTACGCGAGCATCGCTGCGTACTACGGCAACTCGATGTACGCCGTCACGATCACCAATATCACCCGAGGATCGTCCTTCACCCCGATTCTGGTCGCCAGCCACCGGCCGGGCGTCGAGCTGTTCGAGTTAGGGAAAGCGGCAAGTGATGAATTGGCGGCTATGGCCGAGGGCGGCGACACCATGCCTCTGGAGGACATGTTGCGCGACTCCGGTCGGTTGGTGGGCACCGGACATTCGCAGGGATTGCTGGGTCCCGGCCAGTCGGTCACGGTTGAGGTTCCCGCCGGCAACGCCAACCGGATCAGCCTGGCGGCGATGATCCTGCCAACCAACGATGGGTTCATTGCCCTGAACGGCGTGGAAGTCCCGCGTTTCGGCAGCCAGACCTATAGGGTTCCCGGCTACGATGCCGGCTCCGAGCCCAACGACGAGCTGTGTGTTTCAATTCCCGGCCCATTGTGCGGCGGCGTGGGCGGCTCGCCCGAGGCGGGCGGCGAGGGTTTCGTGCATATTCATGCTGGGATTCACGGCATCGGCGACTTGAGCGCCGCCGATTACGATTGGCGCAACCCCGTGGCGACGATCACGGTCGAAAGAATGCGCTGAATATCTTGGGCGGCAGGCGGCGTTGATGCCTGACTGCGCCCCCTTTCCCACAAGGAGAGGGGGCATTTTTTCGATGAGTTGGCGTCAAAAAGATGTAAAAAGTGCCTCTTGAGCGGTGACCGCAAGCGTGTTTGGTCGGTTCGTGTCAGCGGGAACTGGCGTGCCACCTTCGTGTTTGAGGCTGGCGATGCCCATGTGGTCGATTACGAGGATGATCACTGAGGTCAGGCTATGCGCCTGCACAATCCCCCCCACCCCGGCGAGGTTCTCAAAGAGCTTGGTCTTGAGCCGCTTGGGCTCAGCGTGACCGAGGCGGCCGAGGTGCTGGGCACTGGGCTCAAACCACTGAATTTACC
>JBATDL010000708.1:0-1802 GCA_049663445.1 Candidatus Competibacter sp. | reverse complement strand
CCGCTGATCGTGCGCGGCGCCTGGCCGGGTTTTCAAGACCCGCTGACGCCGGAGGAACTGGCGGGGCTGGCCTGCGAGGAGAACGTGGAATCACGGCTGGTGTTGGAGCGAGGCGGGGAAAAGCCGTGGGAACTGCGCCACGGGCCGTTCGTGGATGACGATTTTCTCAAGCTGCCGGACAGTCATTGGACCCTGCTGGTGCAGGATGTCGAGAAGCACGCCTCGGAACTGGCGGTGCTGTTGGAGCCGTTCCGTTTTATCCCCGACTGGCGCATCGACGACCTGATGATCAGCTATGCGCCGCCGGCCGGCACGGTCGGGCCGCATGTGGACGATTACGACGTATTCCTGCTGCAAGGGCAGGGGCGGCGGCGCTGGCAGATCGACCGTCGGCCGGTGGCGGAGAGCAACTGCCTCCCCGATACCGAGTTACGTATTTTGCGCGAGTTCGTACCGGAACAGGAGTGGGTGCTGGAGCCGGGTGATTTGCTATACCTGCCGCCGCGCGTCGCCCATTACGGGGTGGCGCTGGAGCCGTGTCTGACCTACTCGGTCGGATTCCGCGCGCCCAGCCATCGGGAGCTGATTGGCGGTTTTCTGGAGTTCCTGTTGGACGGCATCGACCCCGAGGCGCGCTACACCGATCCCGACCTGACCGTGCAGGACCATCCCGGCGAAATCGGTCCCGCCGTGCTGGCCAGGGTGCGGAATCTGTTGCGCCAAACCATCGCCCTGGACGATGAAACCATTGCGATCTGGTTCGGCCGCTACCTGAGCGAGCCCAAGCCAGGTTTTCGCGCCGAGCCGGAGACCGAACCCTATTCAGAGAACGACTTGCGGGAACAGGTGCGCGGCGGGGGTTCGTTGGAGCGTAACCCCGGTTCGCGCTTCCAGTACATTGCCGAGCCGGAAGGGGAGACGGTGCTGTTCGTGGATGGGCAGGAGTTCGCGTTGGGGCCGACGGTGGCGTTTATGGCGCCGCTGCTGTGCCGGTATCGCACGCTGACCCCGGCGCGGCTGCGCGAGGCGCTGAAGCAGCCCGACGCCCGGCAATTGCTGCTCGATCTGCTAAACGAGGGATTGCTGGTGATCTATGAGGAGGAGGCGGATTGACGCGAATGCGAGAGATCGGAGGGCATGAAAACCGATAGCCTGTTTTACCGCTTGTTCCAGTACGCACCGATGCTGGTGTTCGAGCTGGCCGGGCTGGAAGCGCCCGCTGCCGGTACCTATCAATTCCGCGCCGAAGAGATCAAACAGACGGCCTTTCGACTGGATGGTGTGCTGATTCCATCACCCGCGCAAGCGGATGCGCCGGTGGTGTTCGTGGAAGTGCAGGCGCAACCGGATCCGGAGTTTTACGGGCGATTTTTTGCCGAACTGCTGCTGTATCTGTACCGGAACCAGCCGCCGCATCCCTGGCGGGCGGTGGTGATCTATCCGACCCGCGCCGAGGAGCGGCTGAACGCCCGGCATTACGGTTCGCTGGTGGGTTTGTCGGAAGTTCAGCGCGTGTATCTGGAGGATTTCCGGGACCGGCCGGTGACGGGCGCCGGCGTGGGGCTAATTCAACTGATCGTCAGCGAGCCGGAAGACAGCCTGACGCAAGCCACGCAGTTGTTGCAACGGGCGCGAACGGCGTCCTGGGCGGACTGGCCATCCGCGCAAGTGGCGGATTTCGTAGAAACGATTTTGGTCTACAAGTTACCGCAGCTCAATCGTGAGGAGATTCAAGCCATGTTGGGGCTCATTGATACCGATCTCAAACAAACCCGCTTTTATCAGGAAGTCTTTGCCGAGGG
>JBATDL010000707.1:0-3377 GCA_049663445.1 Candidatus Competibacter sp. | reverse complement strand
CGTCACCTGCGCCAGGCGCTGCGCGCCGGCCAGGCCGGGGTGCGCCGGACTCACCTGCTCAGCCGTTGGGTCGACGGCGCGCTGCTGCTGGAGCTGTTCACCCGCGACGGGATCGGCACGCTGATCGCCACCGACATCTACGAGGGATTGCGCCCCGCCGTCATCGACGATGTGGGCGGCGTCCTGGAAATCATCCGGCCACTGGAAGAAGACGGCACCCTGGTGCGGCGTTCGCGCGAGCGGCTGGAGATGGAGATCGAGCGTTTCATCCTGCTGGAACGCGATGGCGCCATCATCGGCTGCGCCGCGCTCTATCCATTTCCCGAGGAGGGAGTGGGCGAACTGGCCTGTGTCGCCGTGCATTCGGACTACCGCAACAGCGGTCGCGCCGATGCCCTGCTGCGCCATATCGAAAGCCGTGCCCGCGAGCAGCAGTTGCAACGGCTGTTCGTACTGACGACGCGGGCCGCGCACTGGTTTCGCGAGCGCGGTTTCGAACCCGCCGAGGTGGCCAACCTGCCGGTGCAAAAACAAACCTTGTACAACTGGCAGCGGCGCTCCAAAGTCTTCATCAAAACCCTGTAAACTGTTCGGCGTTGTCATTCCCGAGGACGCCTCCATGCCGATGACCGCTGCTCCCTTGCGCGTTTTGCAAATCACCGATCTGCATCTGAAGGCCCAGCCCGGCAGCCGGGTCTGGGGCGTGGATGTGGATGCCGGTCTAAGCGCGGTGCTGGCGTGCATCCAGGAAAAGCATCCCGTGGTGGATTTCATCCTCGCCACCGGCGATCTGGTCGGCGACGAACCGGAAGCCTACGCGCGGGTGCGCCAGGCGCTGGAACCGCTGGGCGCACCGGTCTATTGCCTGCCGGGCAACCACGATTTCCCCGCAGCCCTGGGCCAGTGCCTGCGCGATGGCCTGGTTCGCTGGCAACGGCATATCGTCGCCGGCGACTGGCAATTCGTGCTACTGGATTCCAGCTTCCCCGGCACTCCCGGCGGCCATCTGGCCCCCGGCGAACTGGCGCTGCTGGACACCGCGCTGGCCATGCATCCCGAACTGCATGCCATGATCTGTCTGCACCATAGCCCGGTCTCGACCGACACCCCCTGGCTCGATACCATGACGGTCGGCAACGGCGAAGCGCTGTTCGCGGTACTGGATCGGTATCCACAAGTTCGGGCGGTGGTGTGGGGACACATCCACGCTGAATTTAGTGCTCGGCGCGGCGATGTTCGCCTGCTGGCCACCCCCGCGACCTGCGTGCAGTTCAAACCCGGCACCTCCGAACCGCAAGTCGACGAACTGCCGCCCGGTTACCGCTGGTTCGAACTCCACCCGGACGGACGGCTGGAAACCGGGGTGGAACGGGTCGAACCGTCGCGGAAGCCCACCTCGACCCGGCGTGCCCCGGCGTAATTCCATGTATAATCCGCTGCCATGAACAACAAAGACGATCTCGTTCGACACTACCACTGGCTGCGTCAGTACGGCCTCAATGACTCCCACAGTGGCAACGCCTCGGTGCGGGACGGCGAGGTGTTCTGGATCACCCCCACCGGCTGCTGCGCCGACACCCTCAGCAGCGGCGACCTGATTGAATGCCACCTCGACGGCATGTTGGGCAAGGGCGCCTCGATGGACGCCTCCCTGCATTTGGCGATCTATCAGTCCAACTCTGAAACTCGCGCCGTGCTGCACAGCCACGGTCCCTATTCCGTGGCGATGACCATGGACAACGAAGAGTTCCTGCCGGCCGACTTCGAGGGGCAGTTGTACTTCAACCGAGTACCGGTTCTGACCATCCCTTACGATCAGTACGTGGCCCGTGCACCGCGGATGGTTGCCGAAATCCTGACGGATTATCCCATCGCCGTGGTGCGTGGCCATGGCGTCTACGCCTGCGCCGACAGTCTCAATCTGGCCTATAAATGGACCTGCTCGCTGGAGCTCTCGGCCAAGACCGCCTTCATCGCCCAGCAGGCGGGGAAGATCTGAGAAGACTTTGCTTGCTGATAGGGCGGGATGAAGAATCGTGTCGTTGCTCCGAACGTCGCGCCCCCAAATAGGCCACCCTCGCGCAAGTCCGGCAACACAATGATTAGGTGCTGGTAGTACAGAAATCATGGAGCGCTTGAGTTATAACCGAGTCTGGAGATTATAAAATTTATTTGAATGACTCGAGCAGTAAAATGACCCATCGGCCCCTGGTTTCTGTCATTATCCCTGCCTACAATGCTGAGCATTATATTGACGAGGCGCTACACAGCATCCTAAGTCAGACGTATCCGAATATCGAAATCATCGTCATTAACGACAAGTCTAGCGACAGAACGGAAGAACGTGTCGCAAGCTACCTGCCACAGGTTACATGCCTCACACAAAACAGTAGTGGAGGATATCCTGGATCGCCACGCAATACCGGGCTAACCCATTGCAAGGGTGAATTGATCTGCTTTCTCGATGCCGACGATATGATGCGACCTGCACGGGTGGAGACGCAGGTGAATTTTTTGGTGGAGCACCCACAGGTCGGCGTGGTGTTCACCGATTATCGGAATTTTTCGAACAGTGGGGTGTTTGAAGAGACGCATTTTCAGACATGCCCGAATTTATGGCAACGATTAAAAAGTCATCCAAGATTGGTATTAGAGAGCATCGAAGCCACCTCTCTTTTGATCCAAGAGAATTTTGGTTTGCCTAGCTCGATGATGATTCGGCGAGAAGTGCTTGATGTTGCACCTGGATTTTCCACAGCATTTCAGATTGGAGAGGATTTTCATTTTTACTATAGAATTGCACGGAGATTCAGCGTAGGCATTATCAATCAAGTGGAAACGGACAGGCGCCTACACGAAAACAATATTACAGGCGATCCAATCAAAATGTTGCACAACTATATCGCGAGCCGATCCGATTTGCGTACTTCGGAGCCGAATCGGGATAACATCAAAATATTGGATGGTTTATTGTATCGTTGTGAAATCAATTTGGCTCGTGCATATGCGAACCAGCGCCAGTTTAGCCGTTCTTTCTTGTATAATCTGCGCGCGCTTCGCTATGCATTTCCATATAGATTAGACCGAGTTGCTGGTGGGCTGCGCACCTTGGTACGGATGGGAATGATTGCGGCACATCTCAAAAACTAATCCCGAACTCTTGCAAAAAAGGCACTGGGCTCAAACCACTGTAAGCCAGCAATTCCCAGCCTCTTGAAAATACAAATACAATCAGCATATTATGAAAAGTTCTTCTTAACCTCAATCTTGAGTTTTTTGGCGTGTTTTGATTGAAAATTCATCTGGTGTGGTTTAATCATGAAGAAATTACCTTCTCGCCCTTTACCAAGCTCTTTAAATCAATGGGTGTCAGCGCC
>JBATDL010000706.1:0-3510 GCA_049663445.1 Candidatus Competibacter sp. | reverse complement strand
AGCGCTGCCGCCATTGAGTACGCGCCGGACAATCGCGTGCCGCCGTCCGTAAAACGGGCAAAAAAAAGCCGCGACTTACATCGCGGCTCGAAAAGACTACCCGATTATTTATTCGCCAGGACTTTTTCCACCCCCACCCAGGTTGGAACCCGGAGGATTGACACCTCCACCCGGTAAAAACTGCGTGGGGTCGTTGGAATAGATCGCTTCCGCAACTTCGGAATCCGCCCAGTTGTCCTTGAAGGCAATCGCCTTCAGCGCCACGGAGGCGCTGTTCAGCCCCGCCAGCGAGACGGAACCGCCATTGTTAAGCAGCGTCCCATGAGTCGATGTGGGCGTGCTGCCATCCGTGGTATAGCGGATTGAAGCGCCCGATGTCGTGGAAGTGATCTTGACGGACACGGCCAGGTTCCCGCCCGGTGGATCGAAGGTCGGCGTCGCCACCGTGGCCAATGGTCCCACGAACTGACCGAAAGCCCACGGTGCCCATTGGCCGTTGGCGTTGATTCCCGAGACCACCGGCACTACAGCGATCACCCGGTTGGTGATCGCCTCGATGACCGAAACCGTATTATCGTCGGTGTTGGCAACGTACACCCGCTTGCTGTCCGGGCTGACCGCGACACCGTAGGGCTTCTTGCCGACCGGCACGATGTCCACCACGCTGTGGTTGGCGGTGGTGTCGATCACGAACAGGCGGTTGCCAGCCCCATCGGTGACGTACAGCCGGTTGCCGTCCGGGCTGACCGCAACACCTCGTGGCACCAGCGGTTGCGGCGCGCCGCCGAAATCGTCCAGCGTAATGACGCCAACTACCCGGTTGAATACGGTTTCGATGACCGAAACCGTCCGGTCGCCGGAATTGGCCACATACACCAGCATACCGTCGGGATGGACCGCCACGCCCTCCGGCGCCCTGCCGACCGCCACCGAACCAACCTGTGTCTTCAGGTCCGCGTCGAAGATCGACAGTGAGCCGACACACTGATCCGGGTTGACGTTGACCGGGGGTCGCGATACCAGAGCGTCGCACTGATCGGGATAAGGATTGGTCGCATCGTCCGAGAACGAGTTGACCGTCCGGTTGGTGACGTACACCAGCGGGATGGTGGGGTTGGGATGCGTCGCTACGCCGCGCGGGAAGGGGTTCGCCGCCAGATTAGGCACGTTCAGGTCGATGAACGGTTTATTGGTGGTGGTATCGATGACCGACAGGCTGAAGCTGCCTTCATTGGCCACGAACACCCGCTCGCCGGTGGGGTTGACGGCGACGCCCAGCGGGGCCACGCCGACCGGGATGATGGCGATCACCTGGCGTGTGGTCAGATCGATGACCGAGAGCGTGCCCGCGCGCCGGCCATACTGCGGGCGGTTGGCGACGTACAGCCGGGTACCGTCCGGGCTGACCGCGATACCACTGGGGCCGCTGTTGTTGATGCCGGCCGACATGTTATCGATGACTTGGTTGATGTCGGGGTTCAGGATCGACACCGTGTTGCCGTAGTAGTTGGTGATATAGGCCGGTCCGCTGAGCAGGCCATACGCATAGGGGCCGAAGGAAATCGTCAGGTTGACTCGGCTGTTGATCGGCACCGTTGCTTCGGACTGCGGACTCTGCCGAATGACTTGGCCGGCGGGCACATCCGGGCTGCGCTGGTTGGAAACCACCCCGACCCGCAAATCGGCTTCGATCAGCTTGGCGGTGGCTGCCGCCAGCGTCAGGTTCGCCACATCGGGAACCGAGGTTTGCGGGCTGGCACCCGGATCTTCCGGCACCGGACCTAGCGATATCACCAGGTTGACGGCCCAGCCGACCGGCGCCAGGGCGGTCATCAGCGGGTTTTGGCTGATGATGCGGCCCGCCTCGATGGTGTTGCTGGTCTGGTGGGAGACGAAGCCCACCTTCAAACCAACGTTTTCGAGCAGGACAGTGGCATCGGGCAGGGTCAGCCCGACCACACGCGGAGTGACGACCGGCGGTTGCGAGCCGGAGGACACGACCACATTCACCGTGGTGTTGTAGCCGATCATCGAGCCGGCGGTGGGGAACTGAGCGGCCACCAAGCCGGCCGGCACGCTGCTGTCGCGCTGCACGGTGGTGGAACCGATTCCCGCCAAGCAGGTTGCGAACAGAATTTCGCGGGCATTCTCAACCGTTTGGCCGGTCACGTCGGGTGCAACGCACTGTTGCGGCCCGGAAAAGCCCTCGGAGACCACCAGATCGACCGCCGTGCCAATTTCGACCTGTTCACCGGCGGCCGGCGTGGTCTGGATGACGTTGCCGATCTGCATGGTGGGATCGGGCTGTTTGGTGGTGGTGCCGATGGTGAGTCCGGCGCTTTGCAGGATGGATTGCGCCACGGTCTCCGGTTGGCCGGTCACGTTGGGAACGGTGACGACACCGGCCGGACCCTGGGATACCGTCAGGTTGACGGCGGTGCCGACGGCTACTTTGGCGCCGGCCGCAGGGCTTTGATCGAGGACAGTGCCAGCGGGGACCGTGTCATCGAATTTCTGGATCGTCGCGCCAACGCTGAGCCCGGCATTATGGATGACGGTGCTGGCGCCGGTCTTGGTCAGCCCGACTACGTCTGGAACCGTGATATCGCCGGGGGTCACCGGCGGGACTTCCGGTGCTGCGGGACCGGATGAGATGGTCAGATTGACGGTGGCGCCGGGAGCGGCCAGCGTGCCGCCCGCCGGATTCTGACCGGTGACGATGCCGGCTGCGATCGTGTCGCTGGCGACCAGGCTGATGGTGCCGACCTTAAAGCCAGCCCCTTCAATGGTGGTCTTGGCGCCGGCCAGAGCTTGGCCGACAACATTGGGCACTGCAACCGGCGCTATTCCCGACGATACGACGAGGTTGACGGCGGTGCCGGGGGCGACTGTGGCGTTCGCCAGTGGATTTTGGCTGATAACGTTGCCAGCGGGGACGGTGGGATCAAACGCTTGGGTCACGGTGCCGAGGGTCAGGCCAGCATTGGTGAGCGTGGTTTCGGCGGTGGCTTGAGGTTGGTTGGTCACATTAGGGACGGTGACACCGGAACCCGAGGATACCCAGAGATTGATAGTGGTACCGGCCTGAACCTGGGTGTTAGCCGCCGGGCTTTGGCTAATCACCTGGCCGGCCGGGACGGTGGCGCTGGCCTGCTGGGTGATGGTCCCGACGGTCAGGCAGACGGGCGGGGTGGTAGCGTTGCTACAGGTGCCCTCAATAGCGAGGGTAGCGCTTGTTTGGGTTGATCCGACTACATTCGGGACATTGACGAGCGTAGAACCTGTGGCGACCACAAGAGCGACGGCTGCGCCGGGGTTTGCCGCAGCGCCGGCGGCGGGATTCTGGCTGAGCACGGTACCGGGGGGAACCGCCGTGTTGTTCTGCGAGGTCACGGTGCCTACGGTCAAACCGGCGGTGGTGAGGGCGGCGGTGGCAGCGCTTTGGGAGAGTCCAACCACGTTGGGAACAGTTACCGGATTGATTGCTACCGAAATATTGACAGTAGTTCC
>JBATDL010000705.1:0-5539 GCA_049663445.1 Candidatus Competibacter sp. | reverse complement strand
GCCCAGCGTCGAGCCAGCCATCGAGCACGGCCGCCGGCAGCGGATCACCGCGCCAGACGATATCGATATAGATCTGGCGCGGCCCGGCCTCGGCGCCGATGTCGAAGGTTTTGTGCCGGGTATGGTCGCTGATGCAGCGGATCAGATACTCATGCAGCAGGATGACCGAATGGCTGTCGCCGTGCAGCCACTGCGGCAGGTGAACCACGGTCACCGCGATGTCCGAGGTTTCCTTCAGCCGCTGCGCCACCAGTTCCAGCAGGGTGGCGGACAGGTCGTCGGTCATCGGCCAGTAGCCGGTGATCACGTCGCGATACTCACGGCACAGCCGGTTCACCGTTTCGCTCAGCGCGGTACTTTCCTTGAACACCACTTCATCGAAGGTGCGGTGCGCGGCCCTATCCATGTCCGGATTGGCGGCCTGCATCTCCGCCGCCGCGCGCAGGTTGGCGATTGGCGCCCGCAGACCCTCGGTGGCTTCGCGCAGCAGACGGTCGCGCTTGCCCAGCGCCGCCAGTTCTTCGGTGATGTCGTTGAAGGTAATGACATAGCCGGTGGGAGTGTCTTCGGCGCCGAGGATCAGGGTCATCTGGGCGTGCAGGGTATGCTGGCCGTCGGTGGTGGCACAGACGAAGCGGGTGGTGATGCCCATCGGGTGCTGGTGATGGCGACCTTCGGCCACGCGCAGGCGCAGGCGGCGGAAGGCGTTGGAAATCGAGTCGCGGGTAACCACGGTGAACAGCGAGCGGCCGAGCCCGAGTTCGCCGGTAACGTGCAGAATTTTTAAAGCCAGTTGGTTGTACAACAGCACCTGATTGTTGAGGTTGCATGCCACCACACCTTCCTGCAAGTCCATCAGGATGGCTTCCAGCCGGCTTTTCTGCTCCTCGACCCGCGTGGTGGCGGTGGTCATGGCCTGGAGCAGTTCGCGGTGGTGAGCGGCGAGACGCCGGGTCAGTTCATTGACGGCCTGAAACAACGGTCCCAACTGGTTCGGTCCGGCGTACTGGATTTCATGATCGGGGTTGGCGCGCAGGGCGGTGAGCAGGCCGCGGGTCAGGCCGGTCAGCGGCGCCGCCACCAGCTGATCGCAGAAAAACCAGGCGGCGGCGATCGCGGCGACCAGGAAGAAGCCGGCGACGGCCGCGTAATGCATCAGATAGCCCCAGGGTTCGAAGCTTGCCGCCAGCTTGCCGCCTCGGACCAGTTCGGCGAACGCCAGCCACAGCGAGGCCGTGACCGCCGCCAGCGCGGTGAGGGCGATGGCGGCGAATACCAATGCAAAAATGAGTCGCAGTTTCATGAATGGCGGGAGAACAGGTCGGCCAGAAAAGTGCGGCGATTGTCCGCCGCCGGTGTGCCCGGTGCAAGCGACGGCGGTGGTCGAGACGGAAAAGAGGCAGCGGCGCGAAGATCCGTGAAGCAGACCTCAAAAAAGCTGGGCGGTACATCCTGTTTTAATGTAGTTATCCGTCAGCAACGCGATGAACGCCTCGGCTGGTACCGGTGGGCTGGTCAGATAGCCCTGATATTGGTCGCAACCTTGCGCTTGCAAAAACGCTAACTGTTCCTGAGTTTCCACCCCCTCGGCTAACACTTTCAAGCCCAGGGTGTGACCTATCGCAATGATCGTCGCCGCGATTTCCATTGCATCTCGCTGTTGGGGCAGATCATCGACAAAGCTTTTATCGATTTTCAGCACATCGAGCGGGAAACGCCTGAGATGGGCCAGCGACGAGTAGCCGGTGCCGAAGTCGTCCATGGCCAAACGCAGCCCCAGGTTGCGCAGGCCTTGGAGAAGGGCCACCGCCTCCTTTTCGTGCTGCATCAGGGCGCTTTCGGTCAATTCCAGTTCCAGCCATTCGGCGGGAAAGCCGGTCTCGCTCAAGGCTTGCGTGACGGTAGCGGTGATATCACCGTGGCGCAGTTGGTGCGCCGAGAGGTTGACCGCCAGTGTTAGCGGCGGCAGTCCGCTATCGAGCCATTCCTTGCCCTGGCGACAGGTTTCCCGCAGCACCCATGCGCCAATCGCGCCGATCAGGCCGGTTTCCTCGGCCAACGGGATGAAGCGACCGGGCGGAATCAAGCCGTGTTCGGGGTCCTGCCAGCGCACCAGGGCTTCGGCGCCGACGATGCGCCCGCTGGGGATGTCAACCTGGGGTTGGTAATAGACCCGAAGCTGCTGTTCGGCGATCGCCCGGCGCAACCGGGCTTCCAGTTCAATACGCTGGCGGGCGATCTGGGTCAGCGCGCTGGAAAAATACTGAAATTGTCCGCGCCCTTCGCTTTTGGCTTGATACAGCGCGGCATCGGCCTGTTGCAATAGATCTACCGCAGTCTGTCCGTGTTCGGGAAACAGGCTGATGCCGAGACTGGCGCCAAGACGTACCTCAGCGCCGTTGGCGAGAGACCAGGGTTCGCTGAGAAGGCCAATGATATCTGTCGCCACGCGAGCCGCGTCCTGCGGCTGTGCAAGGTCTTCCAGCAGCACAGCGAACTCGTCGCCACCCAGCCGGCTCAATGTATCCGCGCTGCGCAAGCGGCTGTTTAGGCGCTCGGCCGCTTGCTGCAATACGCTGTCGCCTACCGCATGGCCATAGCTGTCGTTGACGGCCTTGAAGCGATCCAGATCCAGGATCAACAGCGCCAGTATTTTCCCATCGCGGTGGGCGATGTCTATGCTGTGTTGCAACCGAGCGGAGAACAGCAGGCGATTGGGCAGTCCGGTCAATGCGTCGTAGTGGGCCAGAAAATCCAGTTTTTCCTCGGACGCCTTGATTTTGGAGAGGTCGGTGAAGACGCTGACATAGTGGGTCACCGCACCGGCCGTATTTTTGACCACGCTGATACTCTCCAACATGGGACACGCCTCGCCGCTCTTGCCCCGGTTCCAGATTTCGCCCTGCCAATAGCCGGTTTCACGGAGGCTGGCCCACAGCGCCGCGTAGAACGCCGGATCGTGGCGGTCGGAATGCAGCAAACGCGGGGTTTGTCCCTGAGCCTCCGCCTCGGTGTAGCCGGTCAATTCGCAGAAGGCCCGATTGACTTGCAGGATATGTTCGCTCGCATCGGTAATGATGATGCCCTCGCGGGTGTTCTCGAACACAGTCGCCATCTGGCGCAGGCGCTCCTCCGTCTGCAGGCGGGTGGCGTCCGCCTCTGCTACTTCCAGGGCAAAGGCAATGTCGCCGGCGAGTTCTTCCAGTAGCGCGAGTTCTTCCGCATCAAAAAACTCCACTTCGCCTGCATAGAGATTCAATGTGCCGTGCACCACGCCATGCACAGTGAGAGGGAGAGCAATGGAGGCGCGGTAGCCGAGAGCCAGTGCTGCCTCTCGCCAAAGCGCTATACTCGGATCGTGAGCAATGCCGTTGCAGATCACGGCCTGACCGGTGCGCAGGGCGGTCCCGGTTGGGCCTTCGCTGTATGGACCGGCTAGTGTGATGTGAGCATTTTCCAGATAATTACCCACATGCCCTGCTTGAGCGACCGGACGTACCTGGCGGGTCTCCGGGTGGATCAGTCCAATCCAGGCCATGAGAAAGCCACCATCCCGCACAGCGATTTGGCACGCCTCGCCGAGCATCCATTCCGGTTGCTGACGCCGCACAATCAACTGATTGATATTGGACAGCACTCGATAGAGCCGGTTGAGAGCACGAATTTGATTTTCCGCCCGCTTCTGCTCGGTGATGTCGTTCACGGTGGAAACAAAGATCTCCACGGTCCCGTCGTTGCGGCGCACACACTTGGCGTCGATGGTGGCAAATACGACAGCGCCATCCTTGCGGATAAAGCGCTTATCCATGACGTAGCCGTCGGACTCTCCCCGTAAGGCGCTCTCGAATTCGGCAAGATTGGCGGCGAGATCATCTGGATGGGTAATCTCCGCCCAAGTCAGGTTAACCAATTCTTCGCGCGGATAGCCGAGGATCTCGCATAACCGGTCGTTGAACTGCAACCAATGTTTGTTTTCCGGCGACGTGAGAGCCATACCAACGAAGGGCAAGTCGAAAAATTTCCGCAGTAGCCGATCCTGTTGGGCTGCCTGGGTCAGCAATTCCAAACGGTGAGCACGTTGCTGTTGACGCCATAGCCCGAGTACCGCCACGGTGATTGCCGCAATAGTGAACAGGGCCACCACACTGACCCAGAACACCAGGCGGTGAAGAGGCGCCATCACCTCGGCACGGTCAATTTTGGCCACCAAATACCAGTCGGTATCTACTACCGGGCGGAAGGCAGCCAACACCGGTATGCCGCGATAGTCGATGCCCTGCATCGTTCCCGCTCGCCCGGTGCGCACGGCGACGGTTGCGGGGAGATCGGGGTTGCTCAGAGGTTCGCGCTGAGTGAGGGCGGCGCCCAGGCGATGGCGCAACTCGTTGAGAAATAGCACCGATTCGCCCTCACGACGCACCAACAGCGATTCGGCGCTGAGGCTGGCGGTTGGCCAGTGCTGAATCAGCGGAAACAGAAATTCTTGCGGATCGATATTCAGCACTACCGTGGCGACCTGGTGACGGTCCTCCGGCTCAGTCAACACAATAGGCACGACCCAATCCAGGTGAATATTGCCGGATTTGTCACGGTAAAGGTCACTGCGCTGAACCTGCTTGCTGGCCCGCGCCTGGGCCAGCAGTGGCTGGAGGTGGACAAATTCCTCCGTATGATCGTCTAGATTAATCACAGTACGGTCAGTGGCATCGAGCAGCATGATGTTTTCATAGTCCTCGGCATCACGTAATCCTTCGAGCCGATCCAGGATGCGCTCGCGCAGCGTAGTATCGTTCTGACGCAGGAACTGATCTACATATTGAGCAAAGCCGAAGCTGGTCGCCAGCGCCTTGCTATCCCCCTGCCGTTCGGCCAGCCAGTGGGTAATCTGGTTGGCCTTGAGATCAGCAATGGCCTGGAGGTTGGCGTAAGCCTCGCGCTCCAGTTGTGGGCCGTGCAAGCGGATGATACCGAAGTCGAGCAGTGGCATCAGCAGAGTGAGACCAATGAAAGTCAGCACCCAGTAACGCTGGCGCGGTTTGGATACGACTACGTCACTCGTGTTTTTTTCGATGATTGATTGACGCCAGCCGCGCAACAACAGATAGAGCAGGCCCGTTGTTACTATGACGAAAGCGGCGCTCTTGATGATGCTCAGCCACGCCAACAGGGCCGAATCATTCGTTATCAGATTTAGTAACCCGTCCGAAGCGATAATCCACAGAGCGGCAAAACCGGCGTACAGCAACGCAATTCCGCCGGAGGTAAAACGTTGACGCAAAAATGGAGGCATGGATATCTCCAGGTAGGTACTATCGTCTAAACTATAGGCACTAATAACTAAACATGTGCAGTTCGATGCTTCATTGTGATTAGTCGATCCCACAGTGTGATTAGTCGATCCCACAGTGTGATTAACGTGAATTCTGGCTGTTATGCCTGACAAGTTAACAGCTTAAGCTCATTTTTGGATAGATTCAGCGAGGGCTTACAGGGCTGGTGCGTGTAGGCCACCAACGCGGCCAGGACATTGACCATGGCA
>JBATDL010000704.1:0-1528 GCA_049663445.1 Candidatus Competibacter sp. | reverse complement strand
CGGTTGAGCAGGAACGCCGCAAAGATCAGCGGAGGATGGCCCAGCGGCACGAAGCACAGCAGGGCGATTTCCACCACCATGATCGCCCCGGCCGCCACCACCAGCGCCCGTCGTCCCACCAGGTCCGCCAGTGCCCCGGACGGCACCTCGCAGCACACGATGGTTGCGGCCCAGACTGCGTTCAGCACGGCGAACTGGCCGACGCTCAGGCCGAAATCGAGGAACAGCACCGCGAAGACGGGATAGTAGAACCGCACCCCGAACAGCAGCCGGAACGCCAGAAACCGGCGGATGTTGGGGATGGCGAAGGGTGAGGCCGGAGCCGGAGCCTGCGGCGGGTTGGCGATGATGGTCGTAACGCCTAACCGTTGCCGCGCCCGTACACGTCTTCGAAGCGAACGATATCGTCCTCGCCCAGATAACTCCCCGATTGCACTTCGATGATTTCCAGCGGGATCTTGCCGGGGTTGGTCAAGCGATGCTGGACCCCGACCGGAATGTAGGTGGACTGGTTTTCGGTCAGCAGGAACTCCTCGTCGCCCCGGTGCACGCGGGCGGTGCCGCTAACCACGATCCAGTGTTCGGCGCGATGGTGGTGCATCTGCGCGGAGATGCAGGCGCCGGGCCGGACCATGATGCGCTTGACCTGAAAGCGCGCGTCCAGATCGATCGAGTCGTAGTAACCCCAGGGCCGATAGACCTTGCGGTGCATGGAGCCTTCCGGGCGGCGGTTGGCCTTGAGCCGGTCGACGATGGTTTTGACCTCCTGCACCCGGTCCTTGCTGGCCACCAGCACCGCATCGGCAGTTTCGACCACCACCAGATGCTCGACGCCCACGGTGGCGACCAACCGCGAGGCGGCATCGATGTAGGAATCGTGGGTGTCGATGTTGATGACGTCGCCGCGCTCGATGTTGCCGTCGGCATCACGCTGACCGACCTCCCACAGCGCCGACCAGGAGCCGACGTCGTTCCAACCCACCGCCAGTGGCATTACGACCGCATACTCGGTTTTTTCCATCACTGCGTAGTCGATGGAGTCCTTCGGGCAGGCGGCGAACGCTTCCGACCCCAGCCACAAAAAGTCCCGGTCAGCCTGCTCGGTCGCCAGCGCCTGCTGGCAGGCGGCCAGCATCGCCGGAGCGAAGCGTTCCAGTTCGGCCAAAAAGGTCGAGGCCCGGAACATGAACATGCCGCTGTTCCAGTAGTAATGGCCGGAATCCAGGTAGCTCCGGGCGGTGGCGGGATCGGGTTTCTCGACAAAGCGCTCCACCACGCAAATGCCGGAGTCGTCCAGCGGCGCGCCGGCCTTGATGTAGCCATAGCCGGATTCCGGCGCGCTGGGAACAATGCCGAAGGTGATCAGTCGGCCGGCTTCGGCGTGGGGCGCGACCCGCCGCACGGCGGCCTGGAAACCGGCGATATCGGCGATGACGTGATCGGAGGGGAGCACCAGCAGGATCGGGTCGTTACCGGCGGCTTGGGCGTGCAAGGCCGCGACCGCGACCGCCGGTGCGGTGTTGCGGCC
>JBATDL010000703.1:0-1629 GCA_049663445.1 Candidatus Competibacter sp. | reverse complement strand
CCATCACAATCGGACATGCTGCGGGTGTGCTCACACCCGGAAATTCCACGGCGAACCTGTTTCCCTTGGGGGTGCCTGACTCGTATGCGCCTAGCGAGTCCACATTGGTGGATTTCGCGCCCAGCGCGTTCTACGTGGGGGTGAGCAATTCCGGCAATTCCCGATCCTTGTATCGATTGCAACTGCAAGTCACCGGCGCGGGCGCCGCCAGCATGGTCACGCAGGAACTCATTGAGGGTGTCGTGGACATGCAGATTTTTTACGGAGAAGATACCAACGGCGACCGGATCATCGATCAATACGTGGATGCCAGCGCCGTAGCTGTGGCTAATTGGCCCAACATCCTGAGCGTGCGCGTTAACCTGCTACTGGCCAGCCTGGACAACAATATCGTCAGCCGGCCGCAAACGGTGTTTTTCCCCGCCGATACAGGAAGCAGCGCCACGGTCAGCGGTAGTTTCACTGCCGGCGACCGGCGGTTGTATCAGACTTTTTCCACCACCATGGGCATCCGCAACCGCCTGCCTTGAGAACGGCCATGTTCAAGTTTGCTTGCACGATTCGATGTGTTCGCGGTGCAGCCTGGCAACGGGGCTCCGCGCTGATTGTCTCTTTGGTTTTTCTGCTGGTGATGACGTTGATCGGTGTGGCCGCCATGCAGGGCACCACCCAGCAGGAAAGCATGGCCAGCAACGCCCGCCAGCGGAATCTGGCTTTTCAGTCCGCCGAGGCGGCTCTGCGCGCCGCCGAAGCGGCTCTGCAGAACGTGACCTTGCCTACATTCAACAATACCGGCGCGAATCTCGGCTTGCGCCAACCCGTGATTCCCACCACCGACGTCGGCGCCTTCTGGCTGGACGTCTACTGCTGGGTCGTCAGAACGGGCTGTGCCAGCGCCGAATCCCAGGTTTATCCCGGTACACTGACTGAAATCAGTGCGCTGCCGCGTTACGTGATTGAGGAGTTGCCGCGGGTGACCTTGCCCGGAGGCAGCGCCAAGTTCGGCGCCTTGCCCGATACCGGGTTCTATCGCGTGACCGCCCGCAGCCTGGGCGGGGTGGCGGACGCGGTCGTGATTTTACAATCGACTTATCGGCGTTAGGAGAGCGGCCATGATGCGGCATACATCTGCTGAATACTCATCTCAAGTCTTGATGTGCAACCTTCCAGCCGCCATGGCGGTGCTTGGGAAAGGAGCGATGTTGGACGATCGCGAACCCAAGGCGGTATCTGGAATACCTTTCCTTGTTTTTGACAGGCTAACCCTCTTTTTATATGGCATCTTGTTCACATTTCTTGTCGCGTTTCTTCCAAACAATACCCTTGCGGCCATTTCAGATATTCCGCTATTTACCACGACCTCATCCAAGGCAAACATCGTTGTCATTCTGGATAACTCCAACAGTATGGACGAAGCGCCGAATGGCTCGGCGGTCGGTAGCAATAGCTCGGACAGCAAGTCCGAAATCGCGCGAACGGTGATCAAGGATTTGATCGCAGACTATACCGGGACGATCAATATGGGGCTGATGGCGTACAGACAAAACGCGCTTTCAGCCTACTACTTGCACAATTCACCTTATGATGTCAGTTACAACCCCGCCAATTATGATCCCAATTATTCCGGTT
>JBATDL010000702.1:0-3192 GCA_049663445.1 Candidatus Competibacter sp. | reverse complement strand
GGAGGTTGACGATAAACTTCAATGTATTGAGTCTTTGCTGGCGCAAATATGGCCTCAAGTAGCTTCTGATTTCATCGACCTAGGCGATGAGCCCATTCGCAAGGCTCTAGCCTTATTCATTGCTACTACGCATGTACGGCACCCCGACAACCGGAAGGCTCTACAGACGATTCACCAGCAGATTATTGAAAGCCTCGACAAACTCCCCAAGAAGCCTGGCGGCTCCCCCAACGTGGATAGTTTTATTTACAAGGGCAAGGAATTTGAATTCGACACCTCAGGCTGGGAATCTTACAAACAGTGGGGTGAAGACAAACATCATCGCTTCTTTTCGGAAACAATCCGAGCAGAATCCGGCCATCTGGCCAAAATACTGCTAAAGAAGCGTTGGTCGGTTGTTTTTTCGGATGATAAGCACTTCATTACTTCGGATAAGCCTGTTGGGGTGCAGCACGGGTCGAGGGAAGTCTTTGGCATTGGTACGACTGGTACAGTAGTTGTTTTCCCACTGTCTCCTACGCGGATTCTAATGATGAACGATCAACATCAAGAACCAGCCAACCAGTACTATCCGCTGAAGCGCGACAATGTGGGAGCATTCAATTACGCCATATGGCATGCTGCAACCCGGTTCATGATTACAGGACGGCAATTACCCGAAGTATTGTCCGAAATCGTGGGATGGGCGGAAAATGAACGGCCCCGCAGCAAGCTGAGGGGAATGAACCCGTAGAGATTCAAATCACAAAAAGGAACAGCATGATTAAAGACGGTAGCGTCATACGCACCGAGCTCGCACTCTGGGCGGGCATTATCACCACCCTACTTTTCCTGGTATTTGGGGATCGCTGGGTAGCCGACCTATCGAACCTGCTCTGGTACAGCCTGCTCTTCGGCTGGCTCTTCGTGGTGATCGCATGGCTGGCGTTCAGCGTCGTCCGCCACGCCGACGCGCTAGCCATCCTGCTTGGCGAACCTTACGGGACGATCATCCTCACGCTCTCGGTGATCGTCATCGAGGTAGCCATGATCTCCGCAGTAATGCTCACCGGCGCGGATAATCCCACTCTCGCGCGGGACACCCTTTTCTCGGTTCTGATGATCGTGCTGAACGGCATGCTGGGCGTCACGCTGCTCGTGGGCGGTCTCCGACACCACGAGCAAAGCTACAACCTCCAAGGCGCCACAACCTACCTGGGCGTCCTCATCCCCCTGGCCGGGCTGAGCCTGATCCTGCCGCGCTACATGGAAGGAGCACCGGGCGGCGAGGTAACACCGCTGGTGGGGGGATGGCTCATCGTGGTCTCGGCTGGGTTGTACGGGGCCTTCCTCTGGATTCAGACCCTGCGCCACAGCGGCTACTTCACCCAGCCCCAGCCTCGCGACGGCGCCGAAGAGGTCTGCACCGATCACCACGGGAATCTGCTCGTGCGTTCCATCGGGTATCACGCCCTCTTTCTGCCACTCACCATGCTCCCAATCGTGCTGCTCTCGAAGAAGATGGCGCTGCTGGTCGAGCATGGTCTCACCAGTCTGAGTGGCCCCCAAGCCTTGGGGGGACTCTTCATCGCGGTGCTCGTGCTGGCGCCGGAGGGTGTCGCGGCCATCAAGGCCGCCCAGGAAAACCAACTCCAGCGCACCGTCAACATTGCCATGGGCTCGGCGCTCTCGACCATCGGGTTGACCATCCCCGCCGTGCTGGTCATCGGCATGGTCACGGGCAAGACGGTGGAACTCGGACTCACTCCCGCCAACATCTACCTATTGATCCTGACCCTGCTGGTCACCGTCGTGAACTTCAGCGCCGTGCGTACCAACGTCCTGCACGGCATCGTTCACCTCATGCTCTTCATCACCTATCTGGTGTTGATCTTCGACTGAGAGCGGTTTTCATCCCATCGCTTGGGCTACCAAACGCTGGACCCCTCCTCCCACCGCGAGAGGAGGTTGTGCGGCGTCTCAGCCCTTCCTCCAGGTCTCGATCCGATAGCTGTAGCCCTGTTCGGTCAGAAACAGTTGCCGGTGACGGGCGAAATCCTCCTCGCAGGTGCGCAGGCTGACCAGGGTATAGAAGCGCGCCCGCCGGCCGTCCTTCTTCGGTCGCAACACCCGCCCCAAGCGCTGCGCTTCCTCCTGGCGCGAACCGTACCTGCCGGACACCTGCACCAGCACGTCCGCGTCCGGCAGGTCCACCGCGAAATTGCCCACCCGCGATAGCACCAGCCCCGGCACCGTCCGCTCGCGAAAACCCTGATACATGCGCTCTCGTTCCAATTGCGGGGTCTTGCCGGTCAGCAGCGGAAAACCGGTGTCCGCCGCCAGATCTTCCAACTGGCTGATGTACTCGCCGATCACCAAAATCCGGTGCCCGGCTTCCTGTTTCAGCAATTCCATCACCACCGCCCGCTTGCAGGGACTCTCCGCCGCGATTCGGAACTGATTGCGACGCGGCGCCAGCGCGTATTCCATATCCCGTTCCGGCGTCTGGGCAATGCGTATCTCGGTGCAATCGGCGGCGGCGATCCAGCCTTGCCCTTCCAGTTCGCGCCACGGCACGTCGTAGCGCTTGGGACCGATCAGCGCAAACACATCCTTTTCCAGACCGTCCTCGCGGATCAGGGTCGCGGTCAACCCCAGCCGGCGACGCGATTGCAGCTCGGCGGTAATGCGAAACACCGGCGCCGGCAATAGATGCACCTCGTCGTAGATGATCAACCCCCAGGACCGGGCATGAAACAGACCGAAATGGACGAATTCGGCATCCTGACTCGGCCGGTAGGTCAGCATCTGATAGGTCGCCAGCGTCACCGGCCCGGTGTTCTTGCGCTGACTGCTGTACTCGGCGACCGCATCCGCCGGTAGATCGGTCTTGTCCAGTAACTCCCGCCGCCACTGTTCCATCGAAGTCTGGCTGGTGGTCAGAATCAGGGTGTTTTCCTGAATCAGCGCCATCACCGCCATACCCACGATGGTCTTGCCGGCGCCACAAGGCAGCACGATGACCCCGCTGCCGCCCTGCGTCCGCCCGTCCTGGTGGAAAGCCGCCGCCGCCGCCCGTTGGTAGTCACGAACCAGGAACGGCTCACCGCCGCCGCTCTGCTCGCGCAGCCGCAGCGGCAGTTCCTGCCCCTCGTTGTAACCAGCCAGGTCGTCGGCCGGATAGCCGAGGGCGACCAGCGCCTGCTTGAGCAG
>JBATDL010000701.1:0-2182 GCA_049663445.1 Candidatus Competibacter sp. | reverse complement strand
CCATGCTCAAACGGTATGCCGAAGTAGGAAGGGTTACGGTACCTGTTCCCTGCTACAGAGGATTACACGTTCGACCGGCCACTCTGATCGCGAGAATCGTGCGCCATTACGGCAGTGATGTACAAATGGAGTTGGACGGCCAGTCCTACGATGCCAGTTTGCCCATGGATATCTTCAGGGCCAATGAAAAGATCAACGCCAAAAAACGGCGCTGGCTGATTCAGGAAATCGGCTACTTTCCGTTGCCGGCCGGCAACTTGAACAATCACCAGATTCAAAATGCCATCCTGGATGTGGTGTTCAGACTGGCCGAACAGGGCAAGCTCTTTCTCTACCAACAGCCACTAAAACTATCGAATGAATTTGATCGAGCCGGGATCCTGCTGGAAAACATCACTGCTGAAATCGCCCATTTGCTGGCCACCGGCCAGATCGATATCAAGACCGACCTGACCATCGCGTTCGCCGGCGACAAGCGGGTTTTGAGCGATCTGATGCTATTGGCCCGATCCGGCTACGGCGAAGATTGTTTTGGCAATAACATCGCCCTGCCCAAGGAACTGACCTACCTGCGCCGGTAGTCAAGCGGGCGGCAGGAACCGGATCAGTAGTCGCTACCCAGCTTGGCCGCCGGCGCCCACAATCGCTCCAGGCAGGGCAGGTCATCGCCGAGCAACGGCCGCAGATAGTTGCGGAAATCCTCGGTCACTCCGTTGTCCTCGGCGTTGAGGAACTCATCGGGCAGGTGCCGGGTCTGGGCGGCGATCTCGCTCAGATCGGCCAATTCATACTGCGCCGCGTAATCCCCGACGCGCTTGATCACCACCGAACCGCTCCTGTTGTGCCCGCAGGCGTACTGTGCCGCTTTTTCGCCTACCTCGCGCGCCTCGCGGGCATCCACGCTGGATACCACGCCCGGGAACGAGCGCTGCAAATAACCGAAGGTATCCGCACGCACCCGCTTGATGCCCAGCCGTTTCTGCACGACATCGGCCAGCTCGTCGGCCAGCGCGCCGCCGGAAAGCTGGATGTTACCGTGGGCATCGACCTGCGGCTCGCGGCCCGACTTGCGCATCAGATCGGCCGCGAGCGGAATCCCCTTGCCCTCCCCATCCCGGGTTGCCCATACCCCTTCCGAGATGGCCACGACGCAGCGACCCTGTTGCTGGTGTGCACGGTCGATATCGGCAAGATAACGCTCGATCGAAAACGGCCGCTCCGGTAGGTAAATCAAGTGTGGGCCGTCATCGTCGTGCCGGCGGGCCAGTGCTGCGGCCGCCGTCAGCCAGCCGGCATGACGACCCATGACCACGCCGATATAGACGCCTGGCAAAGCGATGAGATCAGCATTGATCCCGCTGAAGGCGCTGGCAACGAAGCGGGCGGCGGAAGGATAGCCGGGGCAATGGTCGTTGATGGGTAGATCGTTATCCACGGTCTTCGGGATGTGGATGGCCCGCAGTTCGTAGCCTTCCTGGTCAGCGTGCTCGTTGACGATACGCACAGTGTCGGACGAATCGTTGCCACCGATATAGAAGAAATAGCGGACATCGTGCTGCCTGAACACCTTAAAGATACGCTGGCAGTATTCCGCATCCGGCTTGTCGCGGGTGGAGCCCAACGCCGAGGAAGGGGTTTGAGCAACCCGTTCGAGATTGTGGGTGGTCGCTTCGGACAGGTCGACGAAGGTTTCGGCGACGATGCCGCGCACCCCGTGACGCGCACCCCAAACCCGCGTCACCTCCGGGAACTTGCGCGCCTCCAGCACTGCTCCGACCAGGCTCTGATTGATCACCGCCGTGGGACCCCCACCTTGGGCGATCACGACCTTGCCTTTCAATCGACTCATAAACAACACACCTCCCCGTGGTGATCGTGATGCGGCGAACAGCGCCAAATCACGCCTCAAGATCTGATCTTTGATTAAGAATAGCGCCGGTGACGGCTGTGCCGATCCAGTTCCCGCAATCGATCCAGTTTTTCAGCGATCCGCCCTTCCAGACCGTTGGCGGTCGGTTGGTAATAACGGGCGGCTTTCAGCGCTTCGGGAAAGTAGCATTCGCCAGCGACGTAGGCATTCGTCTCGTCATGCGCATAGCGATAGCCTTCGCCGTGTCCCAGCTCCCGCGCCAGCGGGGTGGGCGCGTTACGCAGGTGCGGCGGCACCTCCAGCGTGCCGTGA
>JBATDL010000700.1:0-7051 GCA_049663445.1 Candidatus Competibacter sp. | reverse complement strand
ACAATCCGCTCGCCGGCCACCGGCTTGCCGCCAGCCGGTGTTAGCCCGGCCAGGGTCAGCGCCTCCAACAAAACGGGCGCCGTAGCGCGATAGCGGTAAGTGCCAGCAACGATCCGGCTCCTTGCCGCTGTCTCGGGCGGGGCCGTCTCACCCCACAGATGCAGACAATCCTGGTAAAACGCAGCGTGCAAAACCAACATGTTCTTTCGATACCCCGTCAAAATGTCTGGTAGAAATTTGAAATGGAAATCTGTAAGAATTATGGCAAAAATGCGCTAAAGACTCGCCAGTTACAGCCGCCATCCGCTTTTTTCCATCTCAAAGGGGCTTTCTCTCCCTTCACGCGATAAGGCCAAAGGTATCGTGCTGTATCCACCACCCTTTCCAATCCAGTCTTCGACCGTCCTCCACCCCGGATCCCGCGACCTGAGAGTGCGCCTGGAAGAAATCGCCCGGGTCTTTACCCTGGCCGGCACCGGCCGCCCGTTACGTGAGGCATTGGACGAACTTTGCGGGCTAATCGAACGCTGGATGCCTGACGCCTACTGCACGATTCTGCTGCTTGAAGACGGACGCTGGCTGTGCCACAACGGCAGCGTTCGGCTACCCGCCGAATACATCCGTCAAGTGGACGGCGTGGAGATCGGACCCGAGGTGGGCTCGTGCGGCGCGGCGGCTTGGCAAAAACGGCGAGTCATCATCAGCGACATCGACAGCCATCCGAACTGGCGGAACACCCGGGACATCGCCCGCTGTTTCGGTCTGGCCGCCTGCTGGTCCACGCCAATCCTGAGCGACGATCAGTCAGTGCTGGGCACCTTCGCCGTCTACTACCGTGAAAAGCGCGAACCGACCGAGGCCGAACTGAATCTGATCGATCAGATAACCGGCACCGCCCGGCTGCTGCTCGAACTCCATCGAACCGAAGCAGAGCTGCGGCGATCGCGGCACATGTTGCACACCATCCTCGACAGCGCGCCGATCCGAATCTTCTGGAAGGATCGCGAATCGCGCTATCTGGGCGCCAACCAGCTTTTTCTGCAAGACGCCCGCCTCGCTCATCTTGACGACCTGCTTGGCAAAACCGACCTGGACCTGCCACTCGATCCCGTTGCCGCCGCACGCTACCAGGCCGACGACCGCGCGGTCATGGAGTCGGGCCAAGCTAAACTCGATTTCGAGGAGCCGGGCCGCCATGCCGACGACTCGGAAGCCTGGTTTCACACCAGCAAAGCCCCGCTGATCGACGCCGAGGGGCGCATCGTCGGCGTACTGGGTGCTTACGCCGACATCACCGCGCAAAAGCAGGCCGAGGCGCAAATCCGCCAATTGGCGTACTACGATACGCTAACCGGCCTGCCCAACCGCAGGCTGCTACTGGACCGTCTCAGCCAGGCGCTGGCGATGGCAGATCGCGCTGGCCACAAAGTCATCGTGTTGTTTGTCGATCTCGACCGCTTCAAGCGGATCAACGATTCTCTGGGACACGTAGCGGGCGATGCCTGCCTGCGGCAGGTAGCCCGTCTGTTGGGCGCGGCAGTGCGGCAGGAAGACACCATTGGCCGGCTGGGCGGTGACGAGTTTCTCGTCGTGCTGCCCGACGCCCGGCACGGTCAGGACGCCGTGCGGGTTGCCAACCTGATCCAACAGGCGTTGGCACGGCCGCTACCGGTAATAGGGCACGAATTCAGGGTGGGCGCCAGCATCGGCATCAGCATCTTCCCTGATGACGGTCGCGATGCCGAAACCCTGATCAAGAACGCCGACGCCGCCATGTACCGCGCCAAGGAAAACGATCGCGACGGCTATCAATTCTACACATCGGATTTGAACGCTCCGGCACTGGCGGCATTGGAAACGGAAACCGCCTTGCGGGACGCGCTGGAACGGGACGAACTGCTGCTGTACTACCAGCCGCGGTTCGAACTGGCCAGCGGTCGCCTGACCAGCATGGAAGCGCTGGTCCGCTGGCGGCGCCCCGGCGTCGGTTTGCTGCCACCGGCCGAATTTATCCCGCTGGCCGAAGACCGCCGGCTGATCGGCCAGTTGGATGAATGGGTACTGCGCGCGGCATGCCGGCAAAATCGCGCCTGGCAGCAGGCTGGGCTGCCGATCGTGCCGGTCGCGGTCAACTTGTCGGCGCGACAGATCCCAATGCGTGGCCTACCCGCCGCCATCGCCGCCATCCTGGCGGAAACCGGGCTGGAACCCTGCGATCTGGAATTGGAGATGAGCGGAGAGGCACTGCTGGTCGATAACGAATTCCTGCCACGGCTGCTGCGAAACTTGCGGGCACAGGGCGTGCGCTGCGGCATCGACAATTTCGGCGCCGGCTCCTTCAACCTGCACCGCCTGCGCGACCTGCCGGTACACCAATTGAGCATCGATCGCTCTTTCCTGCAAAATCTGACTCAGGATACCGACAATCGGGTGGTCGCCGGCATGCTCATCGAGCTAGGGCGCACACTGGGGATGATCGTCGTGGCCAAGGGGGTGGAAACCACCGAACAACTCGCGTTTTTGCAGGCACGGCGATGCGACGGGATTCAGGGATTTCTCACCGGCAGGCCGGCGCCGGCCACCGAAGCGGCGCAATGGTTGCGGCAACCCACATGGCGCTTTTGAGCAGCGCCCGACGTTCTCAAACGGACAGCGCGGCGATTATCCGAGTCCGACTGGAACCATGGTTTATAATTCCAGGCAGTGCTGGACGGCGCACTTGCGGCGACCGGAAATTACTTGAACCGTCATTCGGATAACGAGGAAAAATTCATGCGACTGATTCTGTTGGGCGCCCCGGGCGCCGGCAAGGGCACCGTGGCCAAAGCGCTAACGCAGATCGACGGCTCGGTGCAGATTTCCACCGGCGACATCCTGCGCAGCGCGGTACAGGCCGGCACGGAATTGGGTAAACAGGCGGATGCCTACATGAAAGCCGGCGACCTGGTGCCGGACGATCTGATCATGGGCATCATGGAAAAGCGCTTGCAGGAGCCAGATTGCGCCAAAGGCTTTCTGCTCGACGGTTTCCCACGCACCATCCCGCAGGCCGAGGCGCTGAAGGCGCTGATGAGCAAGCTGGGCATCACGCTGGATACGGTGGCCAGCATCGAAGTGCCGCGCGAGGAAATCCTCCAGCGTCTCACCACCCGCCGCACCTGCTCCAACACCAGTTGTCAGGCCATCTACAACGTCAGGAGCAACCCACCCAAGGTGGCGGGCGTCTGCGACAAGTGCGGCAGCCCAGTGGTGCAGCGCGAAGACGAGACCGACGAAGCCATCGGCAAGCGCCTCGATACCTATGCCGAAAAGACCGCGCCGCTGATCGAGTTCTACCGGCGGGAAGGACTGTTGCTGGCCGTCGATTCCCCCACCACCGAGGGCGTGGTGGACGCCATCCAGCAGCGAATCGCCGCCGGCGCTTAAGCCTCCTCTCCCATACCCGCACGACCCGACCCCTGAATCCTGCACGAGCGGCGACCAGGGGATCGGTGTCCGTTCCACCGTCTCGCCGCCGGCGCGAACTCGGCTATTCCTCCAATATCAAGCTTACCCATCGCCGGCCTCGAAATCGTGGATGATCTCGGCCAGAGACCCGCCCGGCGGAATCATCGGCTTGACATCCTCGGTCCGGTCGACCCAGACATCGACCACACAAGGGCCATCGTGTGCCAGCGCCCGCTCAATGCCTGCCCGGACCTGGTCCGGGCGACTGATCCGCAGAGTTTCGATGCCGGGAAACACCCGCCCCAGGTTGAGAAAATTGGGATTGGGCGTCCGACATTCTTTGCTCTCGATACAGGCGGGGTCGCAGTCGCTGGTCCGAACCAGACAAGTCTCGTAATGATGGCCCTCGCTGAACATGTCCTCCCACTGCCGGACCATGCCCAGAAAGCCGTTGTTGAGAATGAATGCCTTGACCGGAATTCGATTGGCGGCAATGGTGGCCAGTTCCTGGAGATTCATCTGGAAACTGCCGTCGCCGTCGATGCAGAGGACCGTCTTGTCGGGCCGGGCGTAACAGGCACCGATAGCGGCCGGCAGGCCGAAGCCCATAGTACCGAGCCCGCCCGAACTGATCCATTGGCGCGGCTCCTGATAGTTGTAGAACAGCGCCGCCCACATCTGATGCTGGCCCACGCCGGTCACCACAATACTGGTCCGGTGGGTTAGGCTGGAAAGTTCCTCGATAAACTGCTGCGGCTTGATGAAGCTCCCATCCGATTGATAGCCGGGCGCGAACCGCTGCTTCCAGTCTCGCACCGTGTCCAGCCACTCGAACACGTCGGCACCGTCCAGGTCGAGATCGTTAGCGTAAGCGAGAAAATCGCGGGCGTTGGCCCGCAGCGCGTAACCGACCGGAATGGCCTTGTTGATCTCGGTCGCGTCGATATCCACATGCGCGAGATCGATGCCCCGGCCGAACTCCCGCACCGCGACCCGGTCATCGAAACGGGCGCCGATGGACAGAATGAAATCCGCCTCCCGCAATGCCCCGTTCGCGGCGACGGTCCCGTGCATGCCGGGCATGCCCAAGCACAGCGGGTGATCGTGCGGAACCGCGCCCAAGCCCATGAAGGTCAGCGCAACCGGCAGACGGTATTTTTCCACGAAGCGTCGCAGTTCCTGACCGACCCCGGCGCTGACGACCCCGCCACCGGCCAGAATCACCGGTCGTCTGGCTTTCCGCAGCGCCGCCAACAGGCGATCGGCGGCGGCCTGGTGCATGGAGACGCGCGGGCGATAACCGCGCAGGGGTCTGGCCTGCTGCTGGGAGGTCGAGCGACCGACCAGGGCGCTCTTGCAGATATCGACCACCACCGGCCCCGGTCGACCACTGCCGGCGACGAAAAAGGCTTGGCGCAGCACGCCGGCCAGTTCGGCGGCATCCTTGACCAGGTAGTTGTGCTTGGTGATGGAGCGGGTGATGCCCACCATGTCCACTTCCTGGAACGCATCCTTGCCCAGCATGGCGCTGGGCACCTGTCCGGTGATGAACACGCAGGGCACCGAGTCCTTGTAGGCGTCGGCGATGGGGGTGACCAGATTGGTGGCGCCCGGCCCGGAGGTCACCAAGGCGACTCCGATCCGACCACTGGCCCGGGCGTAGCCCTCGGCGGCGTGACCCGCCCCGCCCTCCTGCCGAAACAGCACGAAGCGGGGTGCTTTTCGCCCCTGCCGCATTCTGAGGTTGAGTTCGACATGCAGCGGGATGATGGCGCCGCCAGTATGGCCGAACAAATACTCGACACCGAGTTCGTTCAGCACGTCGATGGCAATTTCGGCGCCGCTTTGCTCGGGCGGCGCTTGCACCTCGGGCCGGGCGACGGGTTCTTTCAATTCCGACATGACTCTATCTTCCGGGTTGATCCATCACTGGATTTGCATGGGGTCTGGCGATCAAACGCCTATTTTGCCAGCACTCGGCCCCAGCGGACACCCGCATCATCCCCCTCGCCGTTCCCTTGCCGAAACATCACCAGATGATCGATGTCCAGCCGGATACCGATGCGTTGTCCCAGCGCGTGGTTGTGATGGCTGGGTGCCAGACACAGCAACCGCGCGCCGCTGGGCAGCTTCAGGGTGTATAGAAACTCCGCTCCCCGAAACGCCCGGTCCACCACCTCCGCCCGCAGCGGGCTGTCGTCGTCGTGCACCACATCGTCCGGCCGAACCAGCACCTCCACCTGCTCGCCCGCCACGCAGCCGTCATCCGCCGACATCCCTCCAATCTCGCCCAATTCCGTACTCACCCGCCCCTCGCCACCCAGCCGGCCGGGCAACAACACCCCCTGCCCGATGAAATCGGCGACGAAGCGGTCGGCCGGTCGATGATAAAGGTTGTAGGCGCTGTCCCACTGCAACAGCCGACCCTGATGCAACACGCCGATTTCGTCGGCGAAGGCAAACGCCTCGAACTGATCGTGGCTGACCAACAGGCCGCCAGTACCCTCCCGCAGCAGGATGGTCCGCACCTCGCGTGCCAAGCCCTCGCGCAAGGTCACGTCCAAATTGGAAAACGGCTCGTCCAGCAACAGTAGCCGTGGCCGTGGCGCCAACGCCCGCGCCAGCGCCACCCGTTGTTGCTGGCCGCCGGAAAGTTGGTGCGGGTAGCGCCCCGCATACTCCTCCAGTCCGATCAGTTCCAGCAGTTCGACCACCCGCGCCCGCCGTTCACCCGTTTTCCAGTCGCGCAGACCAAAGGCGATGTTGTCAGCGACGCTCAGATGGGGAAACAGCGCCAAATCCTGAAACATCAGGCCAATCCGCCGCTGCTCTGGCGGCAAGGTCCACTCGGGCCGGCTGAGTTCGACCCCCTCCAACCGGATGGAACCGCGCCGTAATGGCTCGAAGCCGGCGATGGCCCGTAGTAGAGTGGTCTTACCGCAACCGCTGGGACCCAGCAGGCAACCGATGCCGGCGTGGCTCATCCGCAGCGTCAGATCCCGGATGACCTTGCGGGGCGGATAGGCGACATCGAGATCGATCAGTTCGAGAAAGGACGTCACTGTCCGGTCCTCCCACGGCCAATGGCGCGGCTGAGCAGGATCACCGGCCCGATGCCGGCCAGCACGATGGCCAGGGCGAAACTGGCCGAATCCGCCAGCCGCTCGTCCGAAGCCAACTCGTAGGCCCGCACCGCCAGGGTATTGAAATTGAACGGCCGCAGAATCAGCGTCGCCGGCAGTTCCTTCAGCACGTCCACGAATACCAGCAACAGCGCGGTCAGCAAACTACCGCGCAGAATCGGCACATGCACCCGCCACAGCACCGCTCGGGGCGTCGCCCCCAGCGCGCGGGCGGCATCGTCCATGCTCGGCCGGATGCGGGCCAGACCCGCCTCCACACTGTGCAGCGCCACTGGCAGAAAACGCGCGCAGTAGGCAAACAGCAGCGCGATCAGCGTCCCGCTCAACAGCAAGCCGGTGGACACGCCGAACCAGGCGCGCGCCCAGCCGTCCACGCTTCGATCGATGGCAGCGAACGGCAGCATCACCCCGATGGCGATCACCGTGCCGGGCACCGCATAACCCAAACCGGCACCGCGCAC
>JBATDL010000699.1:0-2500 GCA_049663445.1 Candidatus Competibacter sp. | reverse complement strand
TCCTTGGACGTCCCATCCAACACCTCCGTGATCAAGGTGTTGCGACGACCAGTTGAATCCGCCCTGACTCCCCGCGTCCGAGTGATGGATCAATCCGGCTGCATCCCAACCGGTTTCGCTGACCTTTCGGGTAGTGAGGGCCTGGTGCAGAGCGTCGGTAACCAACGGTGTCTGCCTGGAGGTGGCCACCCGCCAGCCCAGGATCCGGCGGGAGAAGACGTCGACGATGAACGCGACGTACACGAATCCGGTCAACGTCCACACGTACGAGAAGTCCGCGACCCACAGCTCGTCCGGGGCCGTCGGGGTGTCCCAGCCTCGCTTGACCAGGTCCGGGTGCCGGGGCGCCGAGGCCTCTGATCGGGTGGTGACGGTGGTGTGTCGGCCGCGTACGACACCGCGGATGCCGGCGATCCGCATGAGCCGGGCGACCTGGTCGCGGCCCACGTCGAGCTTGGCCCGTCGGGCTGCCTTCCACAGCTTCCGCGCCCCATAAACGCCCCAGTTCTCCACCCACAGGGTGTACAGAGCGTTGGCGAGGTAGGCGTCCTCCAGCACCGCCGCCGAGACCGGCGCAGCCTTGTGGGCGTAGTACGTGGACAGCGCGATCGGGACACCGTGCTCGCAGAGCACCGCGCAGATCGGTTCGACGCCGTACCGCTCCCGGTGGGAGTCGATGTACGCCACGATCACTTGAGTCGGCGGTCGAACTCCGCCTTGGCGAAATACGCGGCGCTGGTGCTCAGAATATCGACGGTGCGGCGTAGCTCGGCGTTCTCCCGCCGCAGCTCTCGCACCTCCGACGCGTCAACGACCTCGCCGGCCGGCGCCGGCCGTGAGGCCCGGTCCCCGGCATCGATCCAGTTCCGCAACGTCGCCGGGTTCACATCCAACAAAGCGCCGACGTGCCTGCGGGCGCCGACCTTGGAGTCGCTCCCTTGCCGCGAGCCGGTCACGGTACATCCGCACCGCCCGCTCCACGAACTCGCCGTCGTACTTGCGTGCTGCTCCCATCACGAGAGTCTCCCTTGCTGAATCACCACCCTCCAGGAGATCCAGTGCGGTTCAGGCCGCACACACTGCGCGTCAGCCCTGGGCAGGAATGCTACTGGGCACCCAGTCAGCTGGGTGTTGCAACGGTGCTTTGGGGTGGGCGAGGCTCGTCACCGCCGTCACGTCGCCGGTCTGGGCAAGCTCCTCGGCAAGGTCCCACAACTTCTTGTTGGCGTTCTAGCTCGCCCGCCGGAGCACCTCGAACGCAGCGGCTTCGTCGACCTTCAACGAGGCCATGGCGATGACGGTGCTAGGCGACGTCAAACGTGCGACGAAGCGGAAGGGAAGTCTGCATGGCCACGAATCAAGGCGATCCAGAGCGCGACCCGGGCTTTGAGTCCGTGGCGCCGGAGGGCGGGCGAAGGGGGCCCGAGAGCCCGACGGACTTGCCGAAGTCCTCGCTGATTGCGGTGATCAAGCGCGCCCGGGCCGAGTTCAAGGACGATCACCTGACAGACCTGGCCGCCGCCCTGACGTACTACGGCATCTTGTCCATTGTTCCAGCGTTGATCGTCCTAGTCGCGGCCCTCGGCCTGCTGGGCAGCGACACGACGAACGAGGTCCTGACCCAGGTCCAGTCGGTGGCCCCCGGTTCCAGCGCCGACTTCGTCCGGACGCTGATCGCCCAGGCTCAGTCGAACAAGACCGGCGCGGGGCTCGGTGCCGTCTTGGGCATCCTGGTCGCCTTGTGGTCGGCCTCTGGCTATGTGGCGGCATTCATGCGGGCATCGAATGTCATTTACGAGATCGGGGAGGGGCGTCCGATCTGGAAGACCCTGCCGATCCGGGTGGGCGTCACGATCCTTGCCGTCCTCGTCATGGTGATCGGGGCGATCATCGTCGTCGTCAGCGGCCCGGTCGCGCGGCAGTTGGGGGACTTCGTGGGCGTCGGCGACACTGCGGTGCTCGTCTGGAGCATCCTGAAATGGCCGGCGCTGCTCATCCTCGTCTCGGTCCTGCTCGCCGTTCTCTTCTGGGCCAGCCCGAACGCCAAGCAGTCGGGTATCAAGTGGGTGAGCCCCGGTGGAATCGTGGCCGTCCTCATCTGGCTCCTGGTCTCCGGCCTCTTCACCGTCTACGTTACGTTCTTCGCCTCATACAACAAGACCTACGGGTCGATGGCTGGCGTTGTGATCTTCCTCGTTTGGCTGTGGTTGACCAACATTGCCATCCTCCTCGGGGCCGAGATCAACGCCGAACTCGACCGAAGCCGAGCGATTGCCCAAGGCGCGCCCGAGGACGTCGAGCCCTTCGTCGACCCCCGCGATACGCGCAACCTGGACGAAGAGGAGAAGGCGAGCATCGCGCGAGCCCAGGCTGAGCGTCGGCGCTAGACGTCCCGCGGCTCCCCCTCGAGATGGCAGGACTGGTCGTGGTGGTGCCCTCGGGGTGCTCGCCTGTACCGGTGTCGTGGTGCTGTCGTCAGGGGTCCCGCTGTGGATGGGGG
>JBATDL010000698.1:0-4150 GCA_049663445.1 Candidatus Competibacter sp. | reverse complement strand
AGGTATCAGTATCGGGTACGAGAAGAGGCGCCATCGGACCGGTCCAGGTGAGTTTCATGACGTATTCATGAGCCTATCTATTTTGTTATTATACTGAAAAAAATTATTTTTCGTTGATTCAACCTGGTGATCGAGCGTATGGCCGAACCCTCTTCCGACGCGTTACCGTTGCGATCCTTTGCGCCGACCTTGTTGACCGGGCTGTTTCTCCCGGTGAACGCGCCGCCGCCGGTGGACGTTCCGCTGCCCGATGCGCCTCTCCCCAATGCCGCCCAGCGATTGCCGGCGGGTGGCGTCACGTTGTTTTATGGCATCAACGCGCCGCGTTGGCTGGGGCAGGCGCTGCAACGGGCGCAACAGCAGGGCTATTACGGGATCGGCGCGCGGGCGTTCGCCGCGTTCGGTCAGGTCCAGCAGGCCAGCCGCCAATTGCCCGCCGAGCGGGTGCCGGAGGTCGAGGTGCTGTGGTTGAACCGCATGTATTGCGCCCGCGAGGTTGCCGAGCGGATTCAGGACCATGCCCGGCGCTATCTGGCCGAAGCCGGCGCGCCGGAATTGCCGCGCAACGCCGCATTGCGTTTCGATGAAATCAGCCAGCATCCCGACCTGCTCCAGCGGCTGCTGACCGAACCGGAGTTCGCCCACTTGCGCGCCATCGTGGCGACCCTCCCCAGCCGTCAGGCCCCGGACGGCAACCGGCCGGCCGTTCAAATCATGTACGTGCGGGATTTGTCGGCCTTGCAGTCGATCCAAATCGACTACGGCGCCCCGCTCGGTCAGCCGGTGTTCCGGGTGCCGACCGCCGAGGAGGTGGCCACACCCTCGGCCTTGTTCAATCCCTTCGCGGCGACCCTGCCCAAGCCCAACGTGGTGTACGTGCGCCCGTGGACGCTGGGTTAAACCGATGCATCAAAGGAATCCCGACAAGCGCATCGATGCCGAATGGGATGACGTTCGCGCCAACCGTTTTCGGGCACCGCAAAAGCGTTCGAACCCACCGTGGTCCGAATGGGATGGCGCCACGCATTCTGGAGGAACAGGGCCTGCTCGGTTGCATGGAAGGCAAGGATCAATTCGCTTCATTGGCTTCGCCAACATCCGCCAAAACGGCTTCGATGACCGCCGGACCGATAAAATAACCGGCGGGTTGCAACCGTTCCAAGAGCGGTCGAGCCGCTGGAATCAGCCCGCGCAGTTTCGCGAGCCCGATCACGGCCGCCGTACCGATGATCGCCAGTTTCCACGCGCGCGCTTCGGCGCGACCGGCACGGTCGTCGATGACCAACAGGCAGCCGGGCAGTTGCAAAGCCGCCGCAATCGAGCTGCGTTCACCTGGCCCGAGGCCCGGATTGAGCGGTCGCCAGCCCGTGACGGGAAACGCCCGGTCGCGTAGCCAGCCGGCTTCGAACGCGGCGGCGAGGTCGGCCTTGCCGGGATCATCCGCCCTCGGCAACACTTCGGCGCGCACTTCCGGCGTGACCCACACCTCGCCGAACACGCCGCGCGGGAGGTCCAGCGCGCCGATGCGGGACAGCGCGATCAGCGGTCCGGCGTCGGCGATGAGGACGTTTGATCGAGCCATTGGCGGGCGGTGTTCATGTCGTCACGAGCGTCTACCGCGCCGCCGGCAAGCGGGATGCCGAGGCTCGACAGCAGCGCCAGCATCTCCGGCAACGGTTTTCCCGCCATCCGCGCGGCGAATCCGGCGGAAACGGCGCCATTCCGAAACAGCGAAACCGCCAGCGCCACACGCACCGCGTCGGGATCGGGCAATCCCAGCTTGTCCAGGCTGACCAGCACCGCTTCGGGATGATCGCGGTTCATGACCACCACCACATCGTCCTCCTTGGCGCCGCGCAAGGCGGTGGCGGGGTTGTTCTTGAGTTGGCGGATATTGACGACTTGCATGATGTTCCCCTTAACTGTAGGAATTTTATAGCACATATCGATGAATGTGCGTGGGTGCCACCTTCCATCGTGGGACGTACCTTTTTTACGCCAAACGACGACTCACCGATCCGCATCTTGCATCTGTCCGATATCCACTTCCAAGCCAACACGGCTTGGGATACGGACCCGGTATGACCGTGTCCTTCCGGCAGCCCTGCGTGACGTGCCATGGTTTTCTTGAGTCAGGTTTCTCCTTGATCCGGTTGATCGGACAGGAGGAACCGAGGGTTCATGAACCGCTCCAGCAAGCCGAAGCCGCGCTCGCCGGTCCTCCGAGCGTCGGCTATTCCTTCCCGCCTCCCGGATCACCGCCTCTCGGCTCGATCCGCCGTCGTTTCTTGCGGATCACCGTCGGCAAGGGCGACCGTTCGCCACGTTTCGCGGCTTCCCGCGCCCGCTCCTCGGCGGCTTTTCGCTCCAGGTTGCGCAGCCGGTTGCGCTCATTCTCCTCGCGACGGCGCTGTTTTTCGGCGGCCCGCCGCTCCCGCTCGGCGATCCGTTCGGCCTTGACCGTCTGCTGTTGTTTCTCCAGTGCGCGATGCTGGCGGTGGCGAGTAGATCCTTCTTTCTGCCGTTTCTGATGCTCGCCCAGCAAACGGACGGCCTCGCTACGGGCCAGGGCGTCCACCTCGCCCGCCGGCTTTCCGTCGAGGTCGTGGCGCCGTCCGTCACGGCGGTGGATAAGCGCCAGGAGATAACCCGCCCGGCCGGTGTGGTTGGCCAGTACCCGGCGCAACAGGTCGGGATCGACCGGTTCGCCCTGTTGGATCAGCCGTTCGCGGATGTCCACATCGATGTCGAGCTTGAGGGGGAGGATCGCGTCGTAGTCTTTCGGAAACGCCTTGGGGAAGCGTTCCATGAGCAGGCGATGAAGGGCGGTGGCTTGTTTCTTGGGAAGAGACATGGGCGAATAGGTGTTGTGGGCTTACGAGACGGCCGGAGGAGCGGCTAACGCGAGCTGGTGAATCGCGTTGACTGTGAAGTGGAGTAGAACGGCGTAGTGGATGCGCCTGGTCCAATAGTAAACCGCACCGTAACCGAGCCCGGCCAGGGTCGCCAGCAGCACGAACGCCGCGCCACCTCCCAGATGAACCCACCCAAATAACAGGCTCGCGCCGAGCAGGGCGAGTGCATCGGCGTGAGACCCGTGGTGGTGACGAACCCAGCGGATCAGCGCGGTTTGCACGATCCCCCGAAAAAAGCTTTCCTCCAGAACACAGACGAAGATTAAATTGTAAACAAGTCCGAAAACCAGGGCTGGAAGCGGCGCTGTCGTCCAGCCGGGTCGAGCATGGTCCAACAACATCGCCAAGGGAATCAACGTGAGCAGCGTGGCGAGTAGCAGCAGCGCGAAGGTCCTTCCAGGTCGTTCGATTCCCCACCGCCATCGATCCGGCTCAATGGGGGCCAGTACCAGCGGTGGCACGATCCAGAGCAGAATCAATTTTTCGGGCGGGAACCCAGCAACAGAGCCATCGGTTTCCAGAAGCGAAACGGGCGCCAATCCTGGAAGTCGGTGAAACCCCAAGAGCAAGACGCCCGACACGTAGGTCAGCCAACCCATCGTCCGGCCGACGACGGTCGGGATGCGGTTCGTTGCGAGCGCCCACGCCAAAATGACGATCCCGACCAGCACCGGTAGGATTGTTGGTTGGACGTTCCCGAGTTCCATCATCCATGCAAACAGCACCCCGAGCAGAATCCCACCCCCGCATAGCCAGGTGCGTCGGCCGGACAAAAGTCCAACCCAAAACAAGAGTCCACCACCGAATAACAACGTTGCGGGGAGCATGAGCGCCGTCGAGGTAGGCTGTGGGTTTAACCTCGGATTATGTTACCCCAGACCGCGCGCGTGTTGTGAGGCGGAGCGTGAGGCCGGGTTGAAGCCGCGCCTCCGCCGCGATAAGCTTAAATTATGATCCATCAATCGAACGTCCAGTCATGGAAACGGCGCCGGTCCTACTTGATGTCGAAACGACGTTGGCCGCCTGTCGCGGTGACTCGGCTTTAGCTCGCGCGTTGATTGAACAATACCGCCTTGAGCTACCCGCCGAACGAGCCGGGCTGGCCGGAGCGCACGCGGTCGCCCCCCCAGATTGGGAGGCGATCCGCCAGCGGGCGCACCGCTTGCGATCCGGCAGCGCCTATCTCGGCGCGGAACGGATTGCCGCCGCCGCGCGGGATTTGGAAGTGGGTGTTC
>JBATDL010000697.1:0-2149 GCA_049663445.1 Candidatus Competibacter sp. | reverse complement strand
CTGATCCTGCTATCCACCCTGCAATGCAATGCCGATTGCGCATACTGCTTCGAGGACAAGACCCCCGACCGGCTGACGCTCGACCGCCTGGGCGAGATGATCCGCAAGGTACTGGATTACATGGTGGAGAAATCGCTGGGGTCGCTGACGATCTACTGGCAGGGCGGCGAGGCGATGCTGTTGCCACCCAGTTGGTACGAGCAAGCCGAAGAACTGATCCAGCGCGAGGCCGAAGCGCGCGGTAAGCAAGTCTTCCACAGTCTGCAAAGCAACATGCTGGCCTATAGCTCCCGCTGGAACAAGGTGATCGCCGAAATGTTCGGCAACTCGGTCGGTACCTCGCTGGACTATCCCAACCTGCACCGCAAGCTGCTGGGGCAGGGGCCGGAAAGCTACAACGAAATCTGGGGGCGGCGGGTGCGGGAAGCGCGAGCAGCGGGTATCGACGTGCAGGTGATCGCCGTACCCAATCAGGCCACTTTGGAGATCGGCGCGGAGCGCTTCTACACCCATTTCGTGGACGAACTGGGGATCACCGATTTCCAGGTCAACACCCCGTTTCCCGGCGGCGAAGCGACCACCGCCAAAAAGGAACTGCCGGTGGCGGAAGTGGAAAAACTCAGCCGCTTTTTCGTCGATCTGGCCGATGTCTGGCTGGAACGCGGCTACCAGCGGGGCGTGCGGGTCGGCCCGCTCGACGCCCTGCTCCAACAATTCAGCCACGAACCGGCGACGCTGCCCTGCATCTGGGGCGAGAACTGCGCCAATACCATCGTCTCCATCGATGCCCGCGGCTATGTGGCGCAATGCGATTGCTGGGTGACCAGCTATCCCGATTACCACTACGGCAATATTTTCGAGTGCGACAACTTCGGGGAGTTGCTGCGGAACAGCCCAGTACGCCAGCAGTTCAACGAGCGACCGATCCAGTTGATCCAGCGCGACTGCCTGAGCTGCGATTATCTCTCGCTCTGCCACGGCGGCTGCCCGGTACGAACCTACACCGTGCACGGCTCCCTGTTTGAAAAGGACCCTTACTGCGGGTTGTACAAAGCCATGTTCGGCCGGATGGAACGGGCGGCTCGCGACCTGGCGCGGGCGGCCGTGGCGGCCCGTGGCGTGGCGGCTTGATAGCCGGTTCCCCGCGAAGATCTGCGGAATATGCCATGTGGAATAGGAAGCGTTCCCTGCTCCATTTCAACACCCCGGTATTCCATATGGAATAAAATCCCGCCGCCTTCAACAGCGAAGAAGTGGCTATCAACGACATGAACTTCAGTCATTGTTCAGCTAAAATAACCCAACATTAAATTGGGGTTTATGGTTTGCATGAAATCAGATTTTTTCAACCACCACAGTGAGGACCGATCATGAAAAATCAAGAGCGCTTGTTGTTAGCCACAACGCTGGCCTGTGTTCTGACGGTGCCAGCGTGGGCTGCCGAGCCGGCGAAATCCGATCCGAGCACCGAAGAAATCAAGGTGGTGCTACGCCAGCATGACGAGGCTTTGAACAAGCAAGACCTGAAGTCTTTGATGGCGCTCTATGCCGACGATCCCGGTGTGGTGCTGCTAGGTACCGGCCCCGGCGAGTTCTGGAAGGGCAAGGCAGCGGTGGAAGAAGCTTACAAACAGTTTTTCCAGGACTTCAAGGTCGGCACCTTGCAGCATCAGTGCCCGGAAACCGCCAGTGGGCATGACGGCAACGTTGCGTGGCTGGCTGCCTCCTGCGACATGAAAGACAGTACTCCCGATGGGGAGCCCCGCGAATATGGCCTCAATGTTTCGGCGGTGTTGAAGAAGGAAAAAACCGGCTGGCGCTTTCAGACTTTTCACTTCTCCAATCTGACCGGCGGTGATGCGCCACCCCCGGAAGATGATGGTCAGCCGGCGGCGGAAGGTGAAAAACCGACTGGAGCCGCCGCAGCGGCTCCAAAAGCCCAATGAAGGAGGATCGACAAATGAGCGATCCACACGATGAACAACGGCATGACAGCCCCGATGCGGCGGTTGCTCAAGAGCGGCGCGACTTTCTACGCGGCTTAGGCAAGTGGTCACAGGCGGTGATCGGCGGTGTGCTGCTGGGCGGCGCGGCGACTTTAGCTCCGCAAGCACACGCCGGCGCCTGGGTCAACCGCCGAGGCGGTTAC
>JBATDL010000696.1:0-4257 GCA_049663445.1 Candidatus Competibacter sp. | reverse complement strand
GCCCGCTGCCGCCAGCGCCCGCGCACCATGCATGCTGCTTTCCTCGTCCGCCGTGGCCAGAATCACCAGCGGCTGGCGCAACCGATCCGCCGCGAATTCCCGCGCCGCTTCCAGCGCCAGCGCCAGGAAGGATTTCATGTCGGCCGTGCCCAGGCCGTAAATCCGCCCGTCCGCCACCTCTCCGCCAAACGGATCGAAGCGCCAGCGCCCGGCATCGAACGGCACGGTATCGGTATGCCCGGCCAGCACCAGCCCACCCGGCCCCGCCCCTAGCGTGGCGATCAGATTGGCCTTGTCCGGCCGCTCCGGCAGTGGTTCGATACGCACCGTAAAACCGGTATCTTCCAGCCAGCCGGCCAGCAGATCGATCACCGGCCGGTTGCTCTGATCGAACTGCGGCGACACGCTGCTCACCGAGGGGGTGGCGATCAGTTGGCGGATGCGATCCAGTAACAAGGGGGACAAGGTCGGCATGAGTTTTCACTGGCGATGGAGGTGGATACTGCGAGATAATAACAATATTCACCGGTTGGTATCCCGCGCTTGTCCTGGCCGTTGTCGCCAAGCCGTTTTGCCCATCTCCGTTCGCCCGTCCGACTTTCGAGTCTGGAACCGCTTCGTTTTAAAATCGCCATGCCGCGCGCCGCTATCCCGGACGATATTCCGGCCCTGTTGGCCATTGAAACCCGCTGTTTCAGCAGCGACCGCCTGTCCCGCCGCAGCTTCCGCCACCTGTTGACTCGTGGCAACGCGATGACTCTGGTTGAAGAAGACGCCGGCCGCATTCGCGGCTATGTGCTGCTGCTGTTCTCGCGTGGCACCTCGATGGCCCGCTTGTACTCCATCGCCGTCCACCCGGACTTCGCTCGCCGCAAAATCGGCGACCGCCTGCTGGAAGCCGCCGAAACCGTCGCCCTGGAGCGCGATTGCGTATCGATGCGGCTGGAGGTCCGCCGCGATAATCCCCCTTCCCTGAATCTGTTCCGCCGCCACGGCTACCGCCAGTTCAAGGAAGTGCTGGATTATTACGAAGACCACATGGCCGCGCTGCGCTTCGAAAAGCGCCTGGTCCCGCAACTCCAACTCGATCTGGTCAAGGTACCCTACTATCAGCAGACGCTTGATTTCACCTGCGGCCCGGCAGCGCTGATGATGGCCATGAAAGCGCTGGACCCCACGCTCGAGCTGGATCGCAAGCTGGAACTGCGGCTGTGGCGCGAGGCCACCACCATCTTCATGACCGCCGGCCACGGCGGCTGCGGCCCCTACGGACTGGCGCTGTCGTCCTACCGGCGCGGTTTCGATCTGGAGATCCACGTTAACGAAGACGGCGTGTTCCTGGTCGATTCGGTGCGCAGCCTGGAAAAAAAGGAAGTGATGCGGCTGGTGCAGGAAGACTGGATCGAAGAATTAAGCCGGCTGCCGGTCGCCTTGCATTGCGGCAGCCTGGGCGTGGACGAACTGCGGCAGAAATTCGAAGCTGGCGGTATCCCGCTGGTGCTGATCAGCTCCTACCGTATCTATGGCGAGCGCTTCCCGCACTGGGTAGTCGTCACCGGTTTCGACGATCACTGCATCTATGTCCACGACCCGTTCGTCGATGTCGAAAACGGCGAAACCATCACCGATTCCGTCAACATGCCGATTTCACACCGGGAGTTCCAGCGTATGGCCCGCTATGGCAAGGTCGCACAAAAAGCCGTGCTGATCCTCTATCGCTCCAACCGCCGCTCCGAACTGCCGGCAACTTGACCGCCTTAACCGCACACTCGCTTTATCAGGACGCTTTGCACCGATGGCCGATCACATCATCCTGGTGGAAAATCCCACCGAATGGAAACCCCATTTTCCCAAACTACCCGTCGTCGCCGCCAAGGACTACCTGGCCAAGCCCGAATATTCCACCGGCCGCAGCCTGCGAGTACTGAATCTGTGCCGCAGCTACCGTTACCTGAGCGTCGGTTACTACTGCTCGCTGCTGGCCGAGGCCCGACGCCACCGGGTGATCCCCAGCGTGCGCACCCTCAACGACCTCAGTCGTAAGTCGATCTACAGCCTGGACATTGAGGATCTGGACGACCACGTCCAGCAGGTGCTGGGCAAGCCTCGACCCGGCTTCACCGCCACGGCCTTCGAACTGGATATCTTCTTCGGCCAGTGTGCCGCCAAGGAGCTACAGGAACTGGCCCGGCAACTGTTCGATGCCTTCCGCTCGCCGTTGCTGCGGGTGGAATTCCGGCTACAGGGCAAGTGGCGCATCGCCACCCTCAAGGCGCTGCACCTGCATTCGCTGTCGGCCGAACAGGAGGAGATGTTTCTCGGGGCGCTGGCAGCTTACCTCAGCCGGCGCTGGCGGCAGCCGCGGGTCCGCAGCAGCAACTATCGCTACGATCTGGCGATGCTGCACAACCCCAAAGAGGCCCTACCGCCCTCCAACCCCAAGGCCCTGCAACAATTCGTCAAGATCGGCCGTGAATGCGGGGTCAATGTCGAACTGATCGAGAAAAAGGACTTCGGTCGGCTGGCCGAATTCGACGCGCTATTCATCCGTGAGACCACCGGCATCGACCACTACACCTATACCTTCGCCAAAAAGGCGGAAAGCGAAGGCATGGTGGTTATCGACGACCCCGACTCCATCCTCAAGTGCACTAACAAGGTCTATCTGGACGAGCTGCTGCGCAACCACCGGGTCCGCACGCCGAAAACCGTCATCGTCCGCCGCGACAATCTGGAGCGGGTGGACAGTGAGATCGATTACCCCATCGTGCTGAAGATTCCCGACGGCTCGTTCTCGCGTGGGGTATTCAAGGTCAACGACCGGGCCGGATTGCTGGACATGGCGGGCAAACTGTTCAAGTCATCCGACCTGCTGCTGGCGCAGGAATTTCTCTACACCGAATTCGACTGGCGGGTTGGGATTCTCAACAAGACACCGCTGTTCGTCTGCCAGTACTTCATGTCCAAGGAGCACTGGCAGATCTACAACCACGAGCCCGGCCAAAAGACCGGTACCCGCGCCGGCGATTTCAAAACCTTTCGGGTCGAGGATGCGCCGGAGGTGGTGGTGAAAACGGCGCTCAAGGCCGCCAGCCTGATCGGCAACGGCTTATATGGGGTAGATCTAAAACAGACCGCCAAGGGCGTGGTAGTGATCGAAGTCAACGACAACCCCAACATCGATCAAGGCATCGAAGACGCGGTGCTCAAGGAAGGGCTGTACCGCAGCATCGTCGAAGACATGGTCTGGCGGCTGGATCGCAAGCGGGGAAAGTAAGGAAAGGGCAGACAGGGGGCAGGGCTGACGCAAGACCTGGCCCCCGAATTCTCAAACGGCTCAGGCCGCCTTCTTGGTCCAGGCGGTGCACCAGCCGTTGGCATGAACCAGTTTACCCTGGAAAATGGCGCAGGGGCCGCTTTCTTCGCCAGCCTTGCCGGTATACAGGCCACAATTACTGCATGACGCCGTTGCATCCTTGCGCTTGTCGGACTTGGCGGCGTCGGCCATGTAACCCAGCGCCGCTGCCTGCGGGTCGGTTTCGCTGACCATGTCCGCCGCCCGGGCGGTCCCGCTTAACAACGCGTTGGCGAACGGTGTGGCGGCCAGACCGATAGCGGTTAGCTTGATGAAGCGGCGGCGGCTGTTGTCGGGGGCATGATTAGCCATGGCGGTTTCCTCTAAAGTTGTTATGAGCCGGTGAAAACCCGCGCAAGCGACACCCGCGCGAGCGTTCGGATGATAGCATGGACTACCGTGTGGCAGGTTGACATCCGACAATGACAACGACTGATTTCCTCCTTTTTGGAGCGGTATTTCATGCGTGTGGCTGCTGGCAGGGCGCGGCTTAACGGGCGCTGGCGCCGCCGGTTGCTGCTGGCCGGTATCAGCCTAATTACAGTGCTGGCGGTTGGCGCCGGCTGGCTGTACGGCCAATTGCGCGGCAGCCTGCCCCAACTGGACGGTTCGGCGGTATTAGCCGGACTGAGCACGCCGGCCACTGTCGAACGCGACGCGCTGGGCGTGCCGGTCATCCGTGGCGCCAACCGGCTCGATGTCGCCCGCGCCACCGGCTTCGTCCATGCCCAGGAAAGGTTTTTCCAGATGGATCTACTGCGGCGCACGGCGGCCGGCGAGCTGGCGGCCTTGTTCGGCCCGACGGCGCTGGATTTGGATCGCGCCCACCGCCTGCATCGCTTCCGCCATCGTGCCCGTCAGGCACTGGCAACGCTGCCCCTCGAAGATCGCGCCCTGATCGA
>JBATDL010000695.1:0-8437 GCA_049663445.1 Candidatus Competibacter sp. | reverse complement strand
CTGATCGAACATGGTTTCGTCGAGCGCAGCACGGCCGGTCACTACTGGCTGGGAGTGAGGCTGCTGCAACTGGGCAACCGGGTACATGGCCAGCTCGACCTGCGCCGCGAAGCCCGCCCGATCATGGAACGGTTACGCGATCGGACGGGTGAGACCGTCAACCTGAGCGTGCGCGAGGGCGACGAGGTGGTTTACGTGGAACGGGCGACCACGCTGCGGATCATGCGGGTCGAACAGGTCATCGGCGGACGGGCGCCGCTGCATGTCACCGCCGCCGGCAAGCTTTTTCTGGCTGAGGACGGCATCGCGGCTTGCCGCGACTACATCGAGCGCACCGGGCTACCAGGCCACACCCTTTGCTCCATCGCCGACCCGGATCGGCTGTGCCGGTCGGTGCGCGACATCTCCCGCCAAGGTTATGCGCTGGACGACCAGGAAGCGGAACTGGGGGTCGGCTGCATCGGCGCGCCGGTCCGCGACGCCAGCGGCCGGCTGGTAGCCGGGCTGTCAGTGTCCGCGCCCATCGAACGCCGACGGGATGCCTGGATTCCCTGGGCTCTGCAAGCCGCCACCGAAATTTCCACCCGCTTGGGTCATTGTCCGCCGCCCGCCGCCTGCATCGAAACCGCGCAACCGTTTCTCCAGGTCAGTTCGCCGGGTTGAAGGTAACCTGCCGCAGCCAGACCGCGCCCGCCTGGTCCCGTTTCACGCCTTCCTGGGCAACTCCACGATAAACGTCGTGCCTTGGCCGATCTCGCTCTCCACCCAGATACGGCCACCGTGGTGCTCGACAATCTTCTGGCTGATCGGTAACCCCAGGCCGGTACCCTTCGGTTTGCCGGCGTGCGCGTCGTTTACCTGGTGAAATTTTTCGAAAATCAACTTGTGCTGGTCACGCGCGATGCCGGGCCCGTTGTCGATCACTTCGATGCGCCAGTAGGTCGCCACCGCCCGCAGGTGGATGACGACCTCACCGGACTGTTCCGGACAGAACTTGACAGCGTTCGATAGCAGGTTGATCAACACCTGAGTGAGCCGGTCGTGATCACCGGCAATGATCACCTCCTGATCACCCAGATCCTCGCGCAGGGTGGCGCCCTTATCGTTGAACAACTGACTGGTGGAGTTGATAGCGTCCTGAATCAGGGTTCGCAGATCGACGGCGTCGATGTGCCAGTCGATCCGGCCGGAATCGATCTTGGCCATGTCCAGCACCTGGTTGATCAAGCGGGTCAGGCGCTCGCTCTCCTTGACGATGATGCTGAGAAATTTGCTGCGCTGCTCCACATCCATGCCGGGATTCGCCAGCAGGATCTCCGAGAAAGCGCGGATCGAGGTCAGCGGCGTGCGTAGCTCGTGGGTTACGGTGGAGATAAATTCATCCTTCAGCCGATCGAGTTCCCGCAGCCGGTTGTTGGCTTCCCGCAGTTCGGCCGAGGCCGCTTCCAACTCCCGCGATTGCTGTTCCAGCCGGCGGCTGTATTCGATGACCTGGGTACTTTCGTCGAGGATGGTCATTACCTCCTCGATGCTGAGCACTTCGCCCATCACGATCGAGGAGATCATCACCCGGGCCGACGCCGCGCCGATCGCCCCGGCCAACAAGCGTTCGGTGTAGTGAATTAGCCGGGAATCCGCCTGCAGCGGATAGCCGCCGCGATCGTGGGCGTAACGATCAAAGACTTCGCTGGCACGCGCTGGACCCAGAAACCGGGCCAGCAGATCGTACAGTTCGGCGGTTTCCACCACGCCCCGCCACAGTAACGCGTCGCCATCGTGGCGCTCGCGCTTGAATACGTCAACGAACTGGCTACCTTGCACCTGTTCGAGCGGGTCCGGTCGGCTCAGCATCGAGCCGGCCACCAGCCCGCCGATGTTAACCAGCATGCTCCAAAACACCGCATGCATGTACTCATCCAGGTTCTCGAGGCCAAACAGCGCGTAGGGCTTGAGCAGTTCGATACCGAATGGTCCGGCTTCGATGAAACCGGTATCGAACCAGCCGGAGCGGGCCATGGCGGGTAATAGCAGGGTGTAGGCCCAGATCAGGAAACCGCCGCTCAACCCGATCAGCGCCCCCAGTCGATTGGCCCGCTTCCAGTACAGGCCGATCAGAATCGGTGGCGCGAACTGGGCAGCGGCGGCGAAGGACACCAGCCCGCTGGCGACCAGCGCGTAGCTCTCACCGACAAAGCGGAAATACAGGTAGCCGAGCAGGATGATCACGGCAATACCGGCGCGGCGGATGCCGAGCAACAGGCCAGAGAGATCGGTGCGACCGGCCAGCCAGCGGGGATTGACGCGCAGCAGGATCGGCATCACCAAGTCGTTGCAGACCATGGTGGACAGCGTAACCGTTTCGAACATGATCATGCTGGCGGCGGCCGACAGCCCGCCGAGAAACACCAGCAGTGCCAGGGTCGGCATGTGTTCGGCCATCGGCAGCGCCAACACGAAGGTGTCGGCATCCACGCCACCGTGGCTGAAAATCAGCCGTCCTCCCAGGGCGATCGGCAGTACGAACAGATTGATGGCGAACAGATAGAGCGGAAACAGCCAGATCGCTTTACGGATGTGCGCTTCGTTGACGTTCTCCACCACCAGCACTTGGAACTGCCGGGGCAGGAACAGAAACGCCATCATCGACAGAAAAGTCAGCGACAGCCAGCCACCGTAACCGCCCGGCACCACCTCGAAGCGCAGCAACGCCGCCAAATCCGGCTGCGCCGCCGCCTGCTGGAACAGATCGCCGGGACCGCTGAAGATGACGAAAGTCACCACCACACCGACCAGCATGAAGGCCAATAGCTTGAGCAGCGACTCGAACGCCACCGCCGCCACCATGCCTTCGTGGCGTTCGGTGTTATCGATGTGCCGGGTTCCGAACAGGATGGCAAACACGATCAGCACCAGCGCCACGTACAGCGTGGTGTCCATCCAGGCCGGATGCTGAGTCGAGGCGGCCAGCCGGGTGACTTCCGGATACTGGCGCAACAGGCTGAAGCTGGCGGCGATGGCCTTTAACTGGATGGAGATGTACGGCAGGATGCCGAGTATGACGATCACCGTCACCATCCCGGCCAACAGGCCACTCTTGCCATAGCGGGAGCCGATAAAATCGGCGATGGAGGTGATGCGATGGACCTTGGTGATGCGCACGATGCGCCGTAGCACGAACCAAAACAGCACCGCCATCAGGGTAGGACCCAGATAAACCGGCAGGAAATCCACCCCACCGGTGGCCGCTAGGCCGACGCTGCCGTAAAAAGTCCAGGCCGTGCAGTAAATCGCCAGCGACAGGGTGTAGATGTAGGGATTGGCGATGATCGAGCGGCCAGCGTCGGCGCGCTGATCGCCATAGTAGGCGACACCGAACAATACGCCCATATAGGCCAGCGCGCTGGCGATAATGATCCCGTCGCCCAACATGTCAGGGTGGCTCCTTCACGCCGGCGTCGCCGGAATTCCGCAGAGGAGCGGCGGCATTCGGCGGCGAGGTATTTTCAGGTGGGGGAACCAGGAGCTTGGGTGGTTCGCCCGGTTCGCGGATTTCCGAGTGTTCCACCACCACGATCAGCAGAATGATGATGACGAGCCACGCCAGATACAGATAGCAATACAGCAGCGGGATGCCGAACGGCGCCCACGCTCGATCAAACAGATCCAGCAGCGGATAATTGAGTGCGATCACTCCGCCGACGAACAAGATAACGATATGTTCCCTGGATTGTTGTCGCATTAATAAGTATTCAGAGTTCAGGGGTTAAAGGCAGGTGTTAGAGGGTTGCATTTCTGTGCCCTTACACCGGTGACTGTTAGAAATTCGCCTGAGTCTTGCGGATCTCCACCATCTTATCGGAGGCTTCCAGCGCTTGGCCCAAGGTCTGGATACCCTGCGCCTCCAGCAGGTCGAGCAGCTTGAGAAACACCTGGGCGGTCACCAGCGAATCGCCCAGCGCGGTGTGACGGTCGTGTATGTCCACCCCCAGCCGGTCGGCGATGGCGTCCAGATTATGATCGTCGGTGTAATCGTGCAGGTAGCCGGACAGCAGCAAAGTGTCCAGCACCGGGTTGCCGAAACGCACGCCGGTCTTCTGCTCCTTCAGTTTGAGGAATTTCATGTCGAAGGCGGCGTTGTGCGCCACCAGCACGGTGCGATCATCGCCGGCAAAGGCGCGGAACTGGGGCAGCACGACCGTGATGCCGGGCTTGTCCGCGATCATGTCGTCGGTGATGCCGTGGAAGCGGATGGAGGCTTTGGGAATCGGCCGGCCGGGGTTGACCAATTGGTCGAAGTGCTCGCCCGCCAGCATCCGGCGGTTGACGATGCGCACGCCGGCAATCTGGATGATCTCGTCGCCCCTGGAGGGCGATAGCCCGGTGGTTTCGGTGTCGAACACCACGTAGGTCAACGCCCCCAGGGGATAATTGACCAGGTCGCCCCATTCCTCCAGATTTTCGGCCAGGGAAAAATCGTAGAACTCCGGCCGGTCCGGCAGGGCTTCGGCCGGCTCCCGCCACTGGCGCGAGGAGGCCGGTAGCGGCATCCGCAGCAGCGCGTGACCTGCTCGGCGGTGGGATTGGCTCCACAGATCACTGTTGTGCCGCCGTAGCACTTCGCCGACCGTGGTTTCGCCCACCAGGTCCTGAACGTGTTCACTCAGCCAGTCTTCCAGCCGGTCGGTGGGTACCGGCAAGCCCGGCCAGATAATGTCCAGATAAACCCGACGGTTACCCAACAGGCATTCCACCTCGAAGCGGTCGCCGAGTTCGTAGGCTCGCAACTGTTCGAGCAGATGTTCAAGCAGCAGCATGATCGAGTGGTTGTCTACATTCAGCCACAGCGGTATACCCACCATCTTGACCTTCGGACCCGAGCACTGCTCCAAGTGATGAATGACGGCTCCGATCAGATCGGCGGAATAGACATCGTTCATCGGCCAGCGACTGGCGTAGAGCTTGCGCAGATCGAGCGTCAGTTCCTGCAAGCGCTGGCTGAGACGCTCGCTTTCCTCGACGATCACCCGCTGGAAGGCTTCTCGCTGCGTCGGGCTCATGTTGCCGAAATTCATGACGTTTTCCGCCGCTGCCCGCAGGTTGGCCAGCGGCTGACGCAGATCCTCGGTGCGGGTTTTGAGCAGCGAGCGGTCCATCTGCTGGGTTACGTCGCGGAAGGTGATAACGAAGGCGGATGCCCGTTCGGCCGTGTCCGGCAACAGGCTCATCCGGCAGTGAAACAGAGTCTCGTCGTTTACGGTGGCGCAGACAAACTCAGCGTCGCCGATCGGCTTGCCGTCGGCGCTGTTCTGCTGGCGGAAACGCAGGAGCTGCAGAGTGCTTTCGATGGGTGCGCGAGTCCACAGGTCGTACAACGAGCGGCCCAGCCCCAGCGCCTCGCGGTTGGGCAGCAGTTTCACCGCCGCCGGGTTGTAGAGCAGGATGCGAGCCTCGCCATCGCAGACCAGCACGCCCTCGGACAATTCCCGCAGCACGGTCTCCAGCCGGGCTTTTTGTTCTTCGATCTCCTGGGTGCCGATGGCGGTGGCGGCGGCGACCTCGCGCCGGGCATTGTGCAGCGCCTTGCCTAGTTCCAGCAGCATGGCCGGAAAAACGCCCAGCCAGTGCTGGCGCGGCAGTTCCAGCACATAGCCGGGGTTGCTGCGGGTGATGATCCTGGCCCCGCGAGCCAAGGCGCCGAGTGGGATGAAGCAGTACCAGTCGAGCAATGCCCAGACCGCCGTGGTTCCACCGACGATGGCGAAAGCGGCCAGCGTCAGCCACAGCAACAGTTGGTCGCGCGATAGAGGGTCCGGCACTGTTTGGTAAACTTGCCAGCCCAGCCAGACCAGGAAGACCAGCGTCAGGGCAACCGGAACCAGCCACAACAACCAGAGCTTGGTCCGATAGGACATGACGGCTCTCAGCCTGCTTCCGCCAACAACTCGCGAACGCGCTCCACCACTTCCTGGGTCGAGAAGGGCTTGGTGATATAGTCATCCGCACCCAGTGCCAGCCCTTTTTCCCGTTCGACCTCGCGGCCCTTGGCGGTCAGCATGACGATGCGAACGCTCTTCCAGTCCGGATTGGCGCGAATGGCCTGGCAGACTTCGTAGCCGTTCTTGCGCGGCATCATCACATCGAGCAACACCAGGTCGGGTTGCTCGGCGGCGATGGCGGCCAGCGCGGCTTCGCCGTCTGCGGCGGTCCGTACCTGGAACCCTGCCTGTTTCATCAGGAATTCCAACGAGAGAACGATGTTTGGCTCATCGTCCACCACCAAAATCTTGTTCGCCATATCCGCTCCCCAGAGCAACCAGGATTTTTCAGCTCGCCATCGCCAAATTCATGACTTTTCCGAACCACCGCGCGCCGTGCCACCCTCCCGGGTCTCCGACGATGAGTCAGTTTTCTTGTCGGGTTCGTCCTTGGTTGGAATGGCGCTGGCCTTGGCAACGGCTTCCCAGAATTTCTGCACCATTTCCATCGAGTGGAACTGAGCGGGCAACAGCGGCTTTAACAGGCCGAGGGAATCGAAGTTGATCACGCCGCGCTGCACGTTGTCGCGCAGGGCCTGCATCATCTCGTCGTGTAGGGGTTGCAGGTTGGGCAAGCCCAGAAACTCACGCATTTCCTGGGCGGTGGCTTCAACGCTGACATTGACTTTCATCGAAAGGCTTCCTCGTGCATCGGGATTGCGGGCCTCACCGCCGGAGGCTAAGTTATAGGGTCGGACTGCCGAATTCTGAAAAAGGATAGCAGGAATAGCGTCCCCGGTCTTCCGGTCGCACGAGGCGCGTGCAACTTTCCACTGGGTCCCGCCGGGCGAGGGCGATGCCTCAGCCGTCGCTGAGCGCTGCTTTGACGGGCCGGCCACGCTTGAGGTGCACCAGCAGCAAGGAAACGGCGGCCGGGGTCATGCCTGGAATACGGCCGGCTTGGCCCAGCGTGTGGGGTCGGTGGCGCTCCAATTTCTCCCGCACCTCCCGCGACAGGCCGCGCACCTCGGCGTAGTCGAGCGTCGGTGGCAAGCTCAAGTGCTCCTGGCGACGCTGGCGTTCGATCTCCTCGCGCTGCCGTTCGATATAACCGGCGTACTTGGCCTGGATCTCCACCTGCTCGGCGACCTGGGGATCGGACGCGCCGGGACCGACGCCGGGCAGGCGCATCAGGTTCCCGTAAGTCACCTCGGGCCGGCGCAGCAATTCGGCCGCGCGGCTTTCCCGGGCCAACGGCCCGCCGAGCAGCCATTCGGCATCGATCTGGGTAAGCGGGCTCGGTCGTACCCAGATCTCTCGCAGCCGTTGGCTTTCCCGCTCGATCGCCTCACGCTTGGTTTCGAAGACTCGCCAGCGCGCGTCGTCCACCAATCCCAACCGGCGACCGATCACGGTCAAGCGTAGATCGGCGTTGTCCTCGCGCAGCAGTAGGCGATATTCGGCGCGGCTGGTGAACATCCGGTACGGCTCGCTGGCGCCGCAGGTGATCAGGTCGTCGACCAGCACTCCGAGATAAGCTTCGTCGCGGTTCGGCCACCACGGCGCTTCGCCACGCACGAAGAGGCCGGCGTTGAGGCCGGCGAGCAGTCCTTGGGCAGCGGCCTCTTCGTAGCCGGTGGTGCCGTTGATCTGGCCGGCGAAGAACAGACCCGGGATGGCCCGGGTTTGCAGCGAGTAGTCGAGATCGCGCGGGTCGAAAAAATCGTACTCGATAGCGTAGCCGGGCCGGGTGAGATGGGCGTGTTCCAGTCCTTGGATCGAGCGGACCAGGGCATGTTGGATGTCGAACGGCAGGCTGGTAGAAATGCCGTTGGGATAGACTTCGTGGGTCTGCAAGCCCTCCGGCTCCAGAAAAATCTGGTGTGAATCCTTGTCGGCGAAGCGGTGGATCTTATCTTCGATCGACGGGCAGTAGCGCGGGCCGACCCCTTCGATCACGCCGGTGTACATCGGCGAGCGGTCCAGGCCGCCACGGATGATGTCGTGGGTGCGCGGATTGGTCTGGGTGATCCAACAGGACACCTGCGGCGGGTGCTCGTCCACCGTGCCGAGGTAGGAAAACACCGGACAAGGCTGGTCGCCCGGTTGCTCGGTCAATTGCGAAAAATCGATGCTTCGCCCATCCAGGCGCGGCGGGGTCCCGGTCTTGAGCCGACTGACCCGCAACGGCAGTTCGCGCAGCCGCGCCGCTAGGGCGTTAGCTGGTGGATCGCCGGCGCGACCGCCTTCGTAGTTGGTCAGCCCGATGTGGATGCGTCCGGCCAGAAAGGTGCCGGCAGTCAGCACCACCGCGCCGGCGGCAAAGCGGATACCGGTCTGAGTCACCACGCCGGTCACCCGTTCGCCTTCGACCGTCAGGTCGGCGGCGGCCTGCTGGAATACATGCAGGTTCGGCTGGTTCTCGATCAGGGTTCGCACCACCGCCCGGTACAGCGCCCGGT